>CAZZZQ010000254.1:0-5612 GCA_964658405.1 uncultured Sphingomonas sp. | reverse complement strand
ATACTTCACCTCATGTACCTAAGCTTTGTGCTTTGATACGAGCGTAATGAGGAAGGATCGAAACCTGAACTGGCAAATGTGACAGGCTGCTGCGTCCTAACTTCGAAGTTTATTGACCGATCGGCCGCCTTGTGTCTGATCCCCTGCTCTTACTTCTTACTCCCAGATCTGTGTTCCATGGAATACATCGAAGAGTCCGCGCAGACGAGTCGACTAGCAGAATTGCTTGTTACGCATAGCAGCACGGCAGTAGATAGTAGCAAGCACATCCAGGATCCGAAAGCAGCTTTTGATCTTACATAGCGGTGAAGAAAGAATGTATTCCATGCTCTTTAGCGCTCCGCGTTCTAAAGCCGACAGCAGTTCACTTCAAACTCTGAAGGTCTCGCCTTTGCCTCGATATCTCCTGCTCGTGTTCTATCTGAGTTCCATGGCGCTTTTCTGCCAGACCGGACGTGCGCAGAACCTGCAGCTCCTTCCTGAGATCGACGGTCACCTGACGATCAATGAACACATCCGGGGTACATTTCAGGCAAAAGACACGAGAGAAGGCGGAAGCCCGACACAGGCACAGGTTGGCCCCAGCGGCCAGTTCTACCTGAAGCCTCTTCTTAGCCTGCGAAAGATCAACCGTTTCGATTCGGACCAATCCAAAGCCCGGGCACTGGCTTTTTCCGTTGGCTATCTGTACCTGTCCTCACCAACGTCGCCCTCCACCAGCCGTGTTCCCATCTCGGTTCTCTCTCACCTGCCTGTCAAGACAGGCTTGTTGCTGAGTCTTCGAAATCGCGCTGATCTTGATTGGGGAAGCGAAGCATTCAACTGGCGTTATCGATTGATGCCGACGGTCGAACGTACCATATCGTTCCACGGATACCACTTCATTCCGTACACCAGCGCCGAGTTTTATTACGAGAGCCAGTACAGAAAGTTCAGCACAACCGAACTCTACGGAGGCTTCCAATTTCCGCTTGGGAAACGTTATCAACTCACGGGCTATTACGAACACCAGAACAATACGGGGAAGAAGAAAAACGAACAGACACATGGCCTGGGTCTTCGGCTGGATATTTTCCTGAAGCTGCACCGTGATTGATCGAGCTGAGCTCCCCAGGGATCAGATCACGGGCCCATCTGGCTCAGGGCGTCACGAATCGGATAGGAAGAGATCTTCATGAAGCCGCTGAACGGCGAATACATCGCCATGATGACGAAGATTGCAGCTGACACCGCGAGTGCGCAGACCACGAGCGAGGCCGTCGACGTCCCATTCCGAGGCGCGAAGAGGCCGAAGCTTACGAAGATAGCCACCAGCCACGACACCACGATCGCGAGTAACGGGAACGATAGAGAGTTTTCTTCTGAGCTTAGAAACATCAACCAATAGGTGTGCCGTAGACTCATGCTCGCGGTGATCGCGGAGTTCTTTGTTATAAGCTGGGTCGCACTGTCCGGCTTCAAGGTCTCCAGCTGGTTATAGAGAAGCCGGCCGTTGTCTTTAGGATTTTTCGATGAATCCATAGTGGACCGATCGCTCCAGATGCGGTCGAGGCTACTTTGAGCCAGATTCCGCAACTCCCTGCGTGCCTCTGCTGCCTCAGTTCCGTAGCTGCCCAGCAGGCGATCCACCTCCACAAACTTGGAGGCCATCTCCGCGAGATCGTTCTTTCGCTGCTGGTATGAGGTATTGGCTGTGGACACCAGCATGCCTAGCACCAGTGCCGTCATGGTCACCAGGAGCCCACTCGCCAACCTGATGGAATCTTTTGTATCCGAACCGAGATGGCCCACCGGCACAATCCGCTGCAGGCCGAGGCCAGCCAATGCGCCCCCAAAGATCAGGGTAAAGACGATGACGGCCACTGTGACTGAGATCATGAACGGATTGCACCTTTACCGCCTGAAGGAGCGCTTGCTGGATCCGTTCCGAGAGAACGTCCGGGAACGGCTGATCGTTTTGGCGGACCACGAGAGCTTAACCGACCTGACCCATCGCGAACTTCTTACCAACGTATCCGAAGATGAAATGATGCGCGACTGACATTTCTGCCAGTTCCTCAGGTGCCGTAAGACCATCATGCTGTTGAGAAACGACACGGAATTCTTTTCACGCTGGTCCGGTCGTCCTACCTCTTACCAACGGGAGAACCGTACATGACTGGGACCATCCGTATTGCCTGCAGACTTCAATTTTTTAACTTCTTCCTGGTGTTGATCACTCTTTCGAGCAACGCGCAGCAAAAGGGCCAGTATCAGCCCGGTCAGTACGGCCTTAACGCAGGCGTTCTCCCGGACCCCGGGATTACTTACGCGAACTTTGATTTGAACTATGACGCCCGGCAGCTGGACTTTGCCAATGGGATTCCGGTTGCCGCTACCGGCGACTTCAATGTCTGGGTTGTCGAAAACATCTTCTTCTATGTCCCGCCGATGAAGTTCCTGGGAGCTAAATATGCCCCGTATGTCGCGATTCCGACACTGGCGACCGGTTCTCTGACGCTGCCTTTTCTGGGCAACGGTAAGACGGTCGAGACCGGCGGCCTCGCGCTCGCGGATACGTGGTTTCAACCCTTGAATCTCGGGTGGCATCTGCCGAGGGCGGACATCTGGGCGGGATACGGTTTCATGGCTCCAACCGGACGCTACACGCCTGGCGCAACCAACAACGTCGGCTCCGGGTACTGGGGAAATGACTTCTCGGGAGCAGCTACGATCTACCTCACGAAAGATATGGGGACCACCGCAAACATTATGGGAAACTGGGAGATTCACGGGGCAAAAACAACCCGTACCTCAGACATCACGACAGCTGTAGGAACGCTGCCCATCGATGTCCAGGTCACCCCGGGCGCGGCGTTCAGCGATGAGTGGGGTGTCGGACAAGCCATCCCGCTGGATCGTCCATTTCTGAAGACGAAGAACATAACGAAGGTGGCGCAGCTGGGGCTGATCGGCTACGACCAGGCCCAGATCTCGCGCAATACCAGCACCAACCAGACGGTGGATAACCTAGAGCGGCTGGTGCCCTTCTATTACGTTCACGCCGCCGGTATACAGGCCAACTACATTGATTTGAAGAGAGACTGGAACGTGTTCTTCAAGTACGAGAAGGAGTACAAGGCTGAAGCTCACCCTAAAGGAACAACGATCGTCTTCGGCGTTGTGGACACGCTCCGAATTCCGAAGTTAATGCCGGGAGCTTCACTGACGCCCTGATGCGTCAACTGTGTAGCGTGCCCCTTCAGCGATCGTCCATTCACTGCGGGAGCACCACATACAGGTGGGTATCTTGCAGGCGGGCGCCATCAAACAGACAGCCTGCTCGAAACGAAGGTATGTCCCCGTAAGACGTCGCGTATCGCGGGAATCAAATCGAAGGACAATCGCGGCTTGGTGACATAGCCGACCCCTCCTGCAGACATGGCCGCAGCAATGAAGTCGATATCTTCGTGAATGCTCAGGAAGATAATCTTCACCCTGGCGTTTGATTTTCGGATGATTCTTGCAGCCTGCAACCCATCCAGTACGGCCATCGATATATCCGTGACCAGCACATCAGGATCGAAATTCAAGACCGCACTCACCGCCTGGTTGCCGTTCTCTGCCGTTTGAACGATTTCAAAGTCATCGCCGAGGATTGTACAAACCGCTGCGATCAAGTCCCGATTATCGTCGGCAAGCACCACACGAACTTTTTTCAAGGAGGTTTCCTTCGTGTGGTTGACGCGCACAACTCACAATCAGATTGTCGGTCATAAGAGCGGCACTGCATACTGTCGCTGCTGACAGTAAACCGATTGCACTTTACGGGAAGGACTCAGGCAGCGGAGATCATTCCGTGCCTCAACGCATACTTGACGAGGGCCGAGTTGGCTGCAACTCCCAGCTCTTCCATGATGCGGTACTTATGAAATCGTACGGTGCGGTGTGCAATCTCCAGGGAGTACGCAATCTCTTTCATCGACTGCCCCTCAGCCAGCATCTGGAGAACCTCGCGTTGCCGGCTCGTCAGTTCGGTCGGCCGATCGAGACTCTTCGGATCACGAATGAAGCGATCCTCCATTGCGCGCCGGATCTGCGGACTCACATAGGAGATGCCCTGCATCGCATTCTTTACAGCCAGCAGCAGCTCTGTGGGATGGGAGGTCTTCAGAAGATAGCCTGAAGCACCGACACGGAGTGCTTCGGCAGCGATGCCGCAATCGGACTCCATGGTGAGAAAGATCAGCTTGATCCGGGGCATGGTCTTTCTGATCGCACGGGCAGCATCCAGGCCGTTCAGCAAAGGCATTCCGATGTCGAGCAGTACGATGTCCGGCTTGAGTTCGTCGGCGGACTTCAGGAGAGCACGACCGTCTTCCACAATCCCGACGACTTCATAGTGCGGCGCTAATAGATTCAAAAGACCTGCGCAAATCATCGCGTGATCGTCTGCAACCAGGATCCGGGGTCGTTTCATATCAATCTCCTTGATGCACGTTTGCCTATACAACGTCTGCCAGAATTCGGCTTCAATGATGCGGCAACAGGGGAACGCGCGCTGAGATCTTCGCGCCCCCGTTTGGCGTTGCATCGATACTGAATGTGCCATGAATCAGGTGGACCCGCTCTCGCATACTCACAAGCCCCAACCCGTTGTCTCGCTTTGCCTGCTCCGTGTCGAACCCTTTGCCCTGGTCGCTGATTTGAAGTTCCACAACACTCGCAGACCCACGCAAACTGACGGTGTACTGAAGCACACCACTATGTTTGAGGGCGTTCTGGAGCGCCTCCTGCGTGATCCTGAAGAGGGAGAGTGAGACATCCTGAGGCAAACGCTCTGAGACGCCGAGCTCAGAGAAATCAACCTCAACACCATGCTGCTGGGCGAACTCACGGCAGAAGCTTCTGATCGCAGCCACGGCTCCGAGATACTGCAGCTTTGAAGAGTGGAGTCGATGGGAGAGCGCCTGAACATCGATGGCAATCTGGACGCAGTGCTGGCGAATCACCTCGATCTTCGGATTAGCAGCGCCGTTCAAGCTCCCAGAACTACGGTTTGCCTGCTCCAGTTCCAGCGACAGGATCGCGAGCCTTTGGCAGATATCGTCATGGAGCTCCCTGGCGATGCGGCTTCGCTCCTTCTCCTGCGCCTCAATCAACCTTCCGCCAATGTTCTCGAATGCCTCTCGGGTAAGCTTCTGCTCGGTGATGTCAATCGCGGAACCAATAAACCCTGCGAAGAGTCCCTTCGTATCGAGGCGCAATGCCGCTACGTCAAGCATCCACCGATAGACTCCATCGTGGCGACGAAGGCGATACTCCCTGGAGAATCCCCACTCCCCGTTGACTGCTTTCGTGTCCTCATTCTGGACAGAGGCCAGATCGTCGGGATGAACGAAGTCAGGCCAGACAGCCTCAAGGGGTGACGACCGATCCCGGCCGGTAAAATCATTAAGCCGGTCGTTCAGATAGGTGAGCCGCCCGTCCCTGTCGCACATCCAGATCAAGGCCGGCGTGGTGTCTGCCATCAAGTGGTAGCGAGTCTCGCTCTCCATCAGTTGAAGCGTCGCTTTGCTTCTCGACCTTCGCTGCACCATCAGGCCGACGATCAGCGCCGCCTGAAAAACAAT
>CAZZZQ010000253.1:0-5637 GCA_964658405.1 uncultured Sphingomonas sp. | reverse complement strand
TTCCTTCGTTCAAGTAGGGCATGGCGATTCCTTTCGGTCCGGCTGGTCGCAAATGCGGCTGCAACCCTAGAATACAACGCGGTACTTCGGCGCATCGTTCGCATCTGATCCACTATGCCCTTTTATCTTCGCCGACGTCAGCCCGCACCCCCCACTCCGCCTGCGCAGGATGCTCAGAAGAACCTTGAGCGTCCCAGCGCCCAGGAGATCTATGAGCAGGTTGCCAATAATGCCCGGCAGGAGCTCGGCCGCTCCACCATCTCGCTCATCATCTCCGGCCTCGCCGGCGGCGTCTTCATGGGCCTCTCTGCGCTCGGAACCGCGATCGCCCTGTCCATGCTGGGCGACTCGAATCCTGCCGCCTTCGTCTCGAAGATGTTCTATCCAATCGGCTTCATCGTCGTCATCCTCGGCCGGTCGCAGCTCTTCACCGAGAACACGCTCTACCCCGTGGCCCTCGTCCTCGCTGAGAGGAAGCACTTCTGGCAGACGATGCGCCTCTGGGCCGCCGTCCTCCCGTCGAACGTCCTCGGAGCCCTGACCTTCGCCTCGCTCGCCACCCTCACCCACGCCGTCAGCCCCGAGGTTGTCCAGTCGCTCGGCCAGCTGGGTCTGGACGCAATCCACCACCCGCCGGCAGCGATCTTCTGGAGCGGCGTCATGGGCGGGTGGATTATCGCGACCGTGGCCTGGCTCGTCTCCGGATCGCACTCCATCACTGGCTCCGTCATCATCATCTGGCTACTCGCGTTCGTCGTCGGCCTCGGCAACTTTGCCCATTGCATCGCGGCGTCGGGTGAGGTCTTTTCGGCCATTCTGACGGGTCATGCACCCTGGAGCGCCTTTCCGGCGTGGTTTCTGCCCGCCGTCGCCGGCAATGTCTGCGGTGGAGTCGGCATGGTCACGCTGCTTGAATATGGCCAGGTCATCTACGGCGGAGACGCCGAGAACGACGCTATCCCCTCGTCGGGCGAAAAGAAGTCCGAGGATTCCGCAAGCTGATCGCGGGATCGTTCTCCGTTCCCGCGAATCGAATCACCAAGTGAGGAAATGACATGTCCGCTGAAACTGTAAAGATCGTGCGCTTCCACCAGACCGGTGGTCCAGAGGTTCTCCAGATCGACTCGCTCCCGCTCCCGGAACCGCAAAAGGGCGAGGTCCGTCTGCGCGTCAAAGCCATCGGCCTGAACCGCGCCGAGGTCATGTTCCGCATGGGCCAGTATCTCGTCGATCCCATTCTCCCCTCCAAGCTCGGCTACGAGGCCTCCGGAGTCATCGACGCAGTCGGGCCCGACGTTGATCCAAAGTGGCTTGGTAAGACGGCCAGCTCCGTTCCTGCCTTCATGGCGAACGCCTACGGAGTCTACGGCGAGGTCGCAATCCTTCCCATCATCGCCATCGCCGAGTACCCCGCCTCGCTCTCCTTCGAAGAGGGAACCTCCATCTGGATGCAGTACATGACGGCCTACGGCGCCCTCATCCACTACGGCAAGATCCAGAAGGGCGACTTTGTCCTGATCACCGCCGCCAGCAGCAGCGTCGGCGTCGCGGCCATCGAGATCTGCAAGGCGGAGGGCGCCATCAGCATCGCGACCACGCGCGCCTCGAAGAAGAAGGCCGAGCTGCTCTCAATCGGAGCCGACTACGTCATCGCCACCGAAGAGGAGGACCTCGTCGCGCGCGTCCACGAGATCACCGGCGGCAAGGGGACTCGCATCGCCTTCGACCCGATCGGCGGCAAGGCTCTCGAACTGCTCGCAGCCGCCGCAGCGGAGAGTGGCACGATCTTCGAGTACGGCGCCCTCGCAACCGAGCCCACGCCCTTCCCCCTCTTCCCTGCACTCCGCAAGCACCTGACCATCAAGGGTTACACACTCTTCGAGGTCGTCGCCCACCCGGAGGTCTTCCTCAAGTCGAAGCAGTACATCTTCGACCACCTCGCCAAGGGTGACTTCAAACCGCGCATCGACAAGACCTTCCCGCTCTCCGAGATCGTCGACGCGCATCGCTACATGGAGTCGAACGCCCAGATCGGCAAGATCGTCGTCACAGTCTAATTCCGCCAGATCGGCTTGCTGCTTCGTCGTAAGACGAGGCAGCGAGCCGGATCCGGATCCTATCTCATGACTTCGCTTCAACGCATTGCCACTGCATTTGGCCTCATGTTCAGCTCGCTCATGCTGCCTGCCCACGCCCAGACAGTACCGGCGACTGACGAACCGCGCCCGCTGCTGACCGGCTACTTCCCCCAGTGGGGCCTCTATAACGAGCCGCAATACACCGTCAAAAGCCTGGTCGACATCGGCGGCGCAGCCATGCTCGATCAGATGAACTACGCCCAGGGCTTCGTCACGGGCGGCCACTGCTCGATCGCCGACCCCAACGCCGACCTCCAGTACACCTTCACCGCCGAGCAGAGCGTCAACGGCAAAGCCGACAACCCGAAAGAATCCTTCCGCGGGAACCTCCACCAGCTTGTCCTGCTCAAGCGCCGCTACCCGCACCTGAAGCTCATCATCTCGCTCGAGGGCAACCCCTCCCAGTTCGCCGCGGACGCCCAGCCGCAGGCCCGGTCAGCCTTCGTCGACTCCTGCATCAACCTCTTCCTCAAGGGCGAGTTCGCGCCGGGGATCAAGGTGCCCGGGCTCTTCGACGGCATCGATATCGACTGGGAGTACCCACGCAAGCCCGACGCCGAGAACTATCTCGCCCTGCTAGCTGAGTTTCGCGCGAAGATGGATGCGCTCCGGCCCGGCCTGCTGCTGAACATCGCCGTCGGAGCCAGCCCGCACATCTACGAAGGCACAGACATGGCAAAGGTCAGCCGGATCGTCGACCAGGTCGGCCTGATGACCTACGACTTTGCCGGTCCGTGGAGCGGCGTCACCGGCTTCGTCGCCCCGCTCAGGATCACGGCCGCACACAATAACGGCACCGTCGAAGACACCGTCCAGGCCTTCCACGAGGCAGGCGTTCCATACGGGAAGATGCTGGTCGGCATCCCCTTCTACGGCTACGGCTGGCACCTGGTCGAGGAGAGCAACAATGGCCTCTTTCAGGAGGGGAAGGCCATCCGCGGCGACCGGCCCTACCGCGAGATCGAGGCCATCGCCCGCCAATCCACCGTCTACCGCGACGATGCCTCCCAGGCGCCCTGGCTCTTCGACGGCGATATCTTCTGGACCTACGAGGACCCCATCTCCATCCGTCGCAAGGTCGATTTTGCCCGCGAGCAGCACCTCGGCGGCCTCATGATCTGGGAGCTTGGCGAGGACTCCGAGTCCGGTCTGCTTCTACAGGCGGCCCACAGTGCGCTGGGCTCCAGCGTCGCCGGAGACAAGCCTGAAGCGGGCGGCCAGGACTAAGCGCTTGTTACCATCGACCTAAAACGACGCGAGATAGTTCACACTAAAGGATGTCGCTTATAGCCTGCACAGAAAAGGAAACGGTAGACGAATCGAGACCGTTCGGGGCAAACTGGCTTGGCGACGATCTCATAGAAAAATAAGGCTCAAATCTTTCCAGATGGACACGACGATCAAGATTCTTCGAGGCCGGCACGAGGTCTTGCGGTATCGGGAGCTGCTGGAGGGATTAGCACAGCGCTACGGCCAGTCCGCCGCCATGCACGGCATCGCCCATTACCTGGATGGCGCCGGCCGGGCGATGACCCCGTATCTGCTCTTCGTGCTCGCCGTGGCCAACGATCAAGCGACGACACCCACACTGGAAAATAGCCTTGGCGCCGTCCTGCTCTATGAATTTTGCGTTCTGGGCATCGGTTCCGGGATCTTCGTCACGGAAGGCAAGGACGGGATGCGCTCCGTGATTGCTCCACCCGCGCAGCGCGCCGCGATTGCAGCTCGCTGCTGCCAGGCGATCATCGACCATAAGGCGCATCTTGTGGTCGCCTCGTATATCGATACGGCAATCACGCCGGCGACCGTCCCCCCGCCTTCCAGCCGCCAGAACCTCCAGTGGGCCGGCTCGACACGCGAGGTCGAAGGCTACCTTCCGCTGGACCGCACGCTCGACCGGACCCTGCAGGCGATGAACAAGCACACCCGCTTCAACCTGCGGTACTATCGCCGCCGCCTTGAAGCGCTGATCCCGCTTCACTTTGTCCCCGACGTCACCTGCGAGCTCGATCTGCACGGCCTGCTGGAGTTGAATCGACGGTCGCTTGGCCCGGTGAGTGACGAGATCATCCGTTTGCGCCACTCCAGCTTTACCGGGCAGCCGGGAGCCTACATCTGCGGAGTCCGCACCGAGGCTGGCGAATGGCTGTCGCTGATCGGGGGCTGGCGCCAGGGGACGTCGACCGTGTTGCAATGGCAGCTCAACGTCAGTGGCTACGAAAAGCACTCGCTGGTCACCGTCGCGCGATCCTTCTGGATGGAGCACGAGATCGCCTGCGGCACACGGCAGCTTCGGATCGACGGCGGAACCACGCACGCGATGAGCCACTCCTTCACAAGCGAGCTCGCCGTGGACCTCTCGCTCCGCCGGACTTCACCGGGCGCAGGGGCGTTCGTTCGCCTCGCCGTCCCCCTCGTGGCGAGTAGTCGGCTGCCGTTTGGCAGGAACAGCTTTCTCGCCAGAACCCTTCACGCTCAGCGGCATAGCTGGCAGACGCTGCTCGCCGCAGGCCGGCCGAGGTTGCGAAAAGGTGCCGCCACTTTAGTAGGACACCAGCCATTCCAGGACTCCACGGCATCCGTGCCGCCTCTCCGCTAAAATCAAACCAGCATGGTCCTCCCCTTTGTCCGCGAGCTCCTGGCGGACCTCGAGCATTCAGAAGCCTTTGAGCGGGTACGCCGCCACCTGAGCGGTGGAACCGGGCGCAGACGTGTCTCTGGCCTGACCGCCACCGCCCGCGCCCTCTACCTTCCGCTCTTCGTCCGCGCCTCGAACGCTCCGGCCGTCATGATCGTCGCCGACAACAAGGCCGCCGAGGCCCTGCACGCCGCCGTTCTCAGCTCCTGCGAGCTGACCGGTGCGCTGCCGCCCGAGTCCATCCTCCGGCTCCCTGGCCACGACGTGCTGCCGTTTGAGAACCTCTCACCGCACCTCGAGATCCAGGAGCACCGCGCCGCCACCCTCTGGAAGATCGCCACCGGCCAGGCCAAGCTGGTCATCGCGCCGCTCGAAGCCGCCTGCATGAAGCTCTTCCAGCGCGACTACTACCGCGCCCTCGCTCTGACCCTGAAGGTCGGCGAGGAGTACCTCCCCGACATGCTGATCGAGCACCTGCTCTCCGTCGGCTACACCCGCGTAGACGTCGTCGAGATGCCCGGGCAGGTCACCATGCGCGGCGGCATTATCGACGTCTACAGCCCGGAGATGGACCGCCCCGTCCGCATCGACTTCTTCGGCGACGAGATCGAGTCCATCCGCAAGTTTGACCCCGAGACCCAGCGCTCCAGCTCGCACCTCGACGACGCGCTTCTTCTGCCGCTGACCGAGACGCCGGTCACCGAAAAGCTGCTCGCCGCCATCAACGCCCGCCTGACTCGCGGCGGCCTGGCAGGCGCGAAGCTTGAAGGCGGCGAGGAGCCGATCGAGCTCCAGACCCACGTCGAAGTCGCGCACAGCCCCGGCAGCCCGTATACCGAAGCCACCGTCTTCCCCGGCTGG
>CAZZZQ010000252.1:0-5659 GCA_964658405.1 uncultured Sphingomonas sp. | reverse complement strand
GATCGCATATTGGTTATGAACCGTGTGCAGACCATCAAAGCTGATGTCCGCGATAAAACGGCTGCGGGCGACAGCGCCCGGCTTCAGGAGGCTAAGCCTGGCATAGTCGCGGCCATTAATGGGCAGCTCCTGAATCTGCTTTGCGCTGATCGTGTCGCCGATCGCTGCGGAGGTCCGATCCAGTGCTTCGATCTCGGTCGAGACCGTAACGGTCTCGTCGGCACTGCCAACGGCCATCGTAAAGTCCTGCCCGGACGGGGCTGCGGCCTTCAAGGTGATTCCATTTGCCAGCTGCTTCTGGAAACCCGGTGCTTCGATGCGCACGCTGTACATACCGGCCTCTACGCTCGGAAATGTATAGAAGCCCGAGCTATTGGTCGTAGTCGCCCGCTCTGCGCCAGTGGCGTCATTCTTGAGCGTGACCTTTGCACCCACGATGACGCCTTTGGACAGGTCTGAGACTGTACCGGACAGTCCGCTGTAGGTCTGGGCTACGCCAGCAATAGCGGAGCCGACCAGAACGATCGTGGGAAACATCATAGTTCGAAATCTGTTTTGAAACATGGCTCTCCTAGAAAGGCGAGGGTCTGAGCACAGAACGCATGAATCGTTCGCACCGCGGCCCTCACGAAATTGTGTTGATATGAGCTATTGCAGGCAGAGAGCTGGATCTGTACCAGAAATTCATAAAGAAACTTTCACTGGTACAAAATGCGCTGCATGGCGGCAATACCAGTACGACGTCAACAGCTCAATAGCCTGCGTGGCGCGCACCGAGGAGTTCCATGTCACAGACCCTGTCCTTCGCCGCACCACTGCGGTTGTTCTGCGTATCCCTTTGCCTCTGCCTCTCTCTTCAAGCTCAAACATCGGACAAGGAAGTCTTCGCTCCGATTGCGAGCCTTATCCCCACCGACACGCCCGCTGTACCTCTGCAGGTCGAACGCCGCGCCAAGCCCTATACCGATCACCGTGAAGCGGTCTTCCAATCCTGGAATCCGCTTCGCCGCAGCATGCTCATCCGCACACGCTTCGGCGATGTCCCCGGCATCCACCAGGTTGCCGCTCCACTAGGAGAGCGTCGCCAGCTGACCTTTCTGAGCGAGCCTGCCAGCCAGGCAAAATGGCAACGCACGTTCGGCCGGTACTTCACCTATATGAGTGACACATCGGGGGCCGAGCAGTACCAGCTTTATCGTCGCGATGCCTCCGACGGCAAGACCACGTTGCTGACCGACGGCTCCTCACGAAATATGTATGCCGAACTCTCGCCCGACGGCCACTGGATGGCGTGGGCCTCCACGCACCGCAATGGCACCGACCTCGATCTTTGGGTCGCCGACCCGGAGAAGCCGGAGTCTGCCCATCTGCTTGATGCGTGGAAAGGGGGCGGCCTCCAACCGCAGGACTGGTCGCCGGACAGCAGCCGAATTGTCGTGTTGAACTATGTCTCTGTGAACGAGTCCTCGCTCTCACTGGTCAACACCTCGACTGGCCAGCGAACTGACCTGACTGCGTCCCTGGCTCCCGGCGAAAAGGTCTCCTGGTCTGAAGCTCGCTTCTCTCCCGATGGCAAGAGCGTTCTTGCACTCGCTGATTGGAAGTCAGAGTTTCATCGCCTTTGGAGGCTTCCGCTGAACGGCGGTCCTGCCGTATGCCTCACTCCGCAGATCGCTCACGACATCGACACCTACGCCGTCTCCGAGGACGGCAAAACGCTTGCGTACAGCCTCAACGAAGAAGGCATCAGCCACCTCCACCTGGTCTCGCTGCTCACTGAAAAAGAGCTTCCCTCGCCGAAGATTCCAACCGGCGTTGTCGAGGACCTCGCATTCCACCCGCTGACGGGCGAACTTGCCATGTCCTTCTCTACCCCCACCCAGCCCTTCGACGTCTACACATTCAAGCCGGGAGCAACCAGCCTTACGCGCTGGACCGAGAGCGAGACTGGTGGCCTCGATATGAGCGACGAGAAGCCGTCTGAACTGATTCACTGGAACGCGAAAGATCACGTCCAGCTCTCCGGCTTCCTCTTCCGTCCCCCGGCTCGCTACTCGGGCAAGCGCCCCGTCATCATTGACATTCACGGTGGCCCAGAAGGTCAGGCTCGCCCCAGCTACCTGGACGATTACCACGAATATCATTACTTTCTGCGGGAGATGGGCGTCGCTCTCCTGTACCCGAATGTCCGTGGCTCCATCGGCTACGGCAAGACCTTCTCCATGCTCGATAACGGGGTCAAGCGCGAGGACTCGGTTACCGATATCGGTGCCCTGCTCGACTGGATCAAGACTCAGCCGGACCTTGACGCCTCCCGAGTGCTGATTGCCGGCATGAGCTACGGCGGATACATGACGCTCTCCGTCGCTACTCAGTACAACGACCGCATTGCTGCATCGATCGATACAGTTGGACTGTCGAATATCGTCACGTTCCTGGAGCGCACCGCTGAGTACCGTCGTCAGCTCCGTCGCAACGAGTATGGCGATGAGCGGGATCCAGCCACCCGCGCCGAACTCGAAAAGATCGCTCCCGCCAACCTTGCTTCAAATCTCACCAAGCCAATGTTTATCCTGGCAGGCAAGATGGATCCCCGCGTTCCGTACGCCGAATCCGAACAGATGGCAGCGGCGGCACGCAAAAATCACGCTCCCGTCTGGTTTCTTGGCATGAAGGATGAAGGTCACGTCTTTCAGAAGAAATCCAACATCGACTACGGCTTCTTCCTCAAGATTCTGTTTGTCCAACGATTTCTTTTGGATCCTTCCGTTCCATGAGTCCAGGGCAGCCCCCTCCTGGGGGCTGCCCCCCTCTCTGCCCCATCTCTGCAGCGTACAAGTAAGCCAGGGCACCAACACCGATGGTTTCCAGAATTGAAAATTATGTTTGCTAATCGTGCTGCTGAGACGTTACGCTCACTTGGGCTTAAGGCCGCGACAAACTATCTCGTTGAAATCGACGGTTTCCCCTGTGCTCACCAAGCCCGCCAATTCGCACGAACCGTTCCTGGAACTCTGTGCTCTCTCCGCCGGAGATCTCATCCCTGCGAAGGAGCGGCAGGTTCTTCAGGATCACCTCGCCATCTGCGAGCCGTGCAGCAGATTTCATGAAGAGATGCGCAGCCTGCATGGAATGGTGCAGCTCGCATCTCTCGACCTCTTCAAACCATAGGGTCACTTACCTTGCACGGGTCGGCTGGGCTACATATCATCGAAGCTGATCGCTCTCCGCCTGGATGCGATAATTCACTGGCGCCCGGAAATATCCAACCGGCAGGGGACCAATGGATCAAGATATCAACCAGACGACAGGACTGGAAGCGACATCGCATGACCTGACCGCGCATCGCCATTCCTTGAAGGCGCTCACGGGGATTCGCTTCTTCGCCGCATACTTTGTCGTCGTGTTTCACAGCCGTCTCGGCCAGTTGCTCCTGGATCATCACCTCAACGCTGCCGGCCATCTTATTCAGAATGGCTTCCTGGCCGTACCGCTCTTCTTCGTTCTCTCCGGCTTTATCCTCTCCTACACCTACGAAGGCCAGATTGAGCGACCGGGTGACCATCGCCGCTTCTGGGAGGCCCGCTTCTCCCGCATCTGGCCGGTCTACGCGGTATCGCTGCTTTTGACGACGATCCCTAGTCTGCAGCCACCCCCGTTCACCAGCGCTTTGGCCACCCTGTTCATGGTGCAGGCCTGGAACCCGTTCAACCCCGGTCTCGCTGGCAGCTGGAACTTTGTGTGCTGGACGCTCTCCGTCGAGGCTCTCTTCTATCTGGTCTTTCCCTGGGTACAGGTCTGGCTGGAGGGCCGCAGCACACGTCTGCAACTGGCATGGATTGGCTTTATGCTTGCACTCTGTGTCGCGATCAACACTGGCTCCAGGTCGCTGGGCTATAACGCTCTTGGGATCTACCGCTTCATCCCACTGCCGGTAGTACACCTGCCGGAGTTCTTTACGGGCGTCGGCCTGGGCAACTATTTTCTGCGGGCGCGCGCGGAGAGGAAAAGCCGCGGCTTGAAGAGCATGGTGCCCGGTGGTGGACTATGGACGTATTGCTCCGCAGTGCTCTCGATCGGCCTGCTGACCTTGCCACCGAATCGATGGACCTCGCTGGTTGTAGTAGGCTTTGCGTTATTGGTCTACGGGCTCGCCGCCGAGAGCACCGCCCTCTCGCGCTTCCTTTCGACCAAACTGATGATCCTGGGTGGTGGCATCTCCTTTTCGATCTACCTGATGCAGATGCCCGTCAAAAGCTGGGTCAACCTGACCCTGGATCACTTCCATCAGGATTCAACGAACCTGCGACTCTTCCTCAATTTCTTCATACTCACGCTGATCTCGCTGGTCTTATTCAAGGCCGTCGAAGATCCGGCCAGAAAGCTACTGCGAAGCGTCTTCGCGAGGTTCGAAGAACGAAGAAGCGCCGCGGCAGCACGGCGAAATGCACGGACTCAGAAGATCGCCTGAGGAGCAAGGTTGCAATAACAGTCCGACGAACTGATGTGCGCATCGATTCGGGAGCGGAGCCCTCCCCACCGTCTGAATCTTACGCACGTGTCTCAAAGACATCGCTACTGAGCAACGCAGTGTTCTAAATGGAAGAGTGACGGTCTGTTATGGGACTCAATCACACCTAAGATCCGCTCTTACTCACCGATCAGGTGCAGCACGATCTGGCGCTTATGGGGATGCGTTCGATGCTCAAAGAGATAAACACCCTGCCAAGTGCCCAGGGCAAGATCGCCCGTTATCACCGGGATCGATAACTGTACCTGTGTCAGTGCCGTCTTCAGGTGTGCGGGCATGTCGTCCGGTCCTTCAGAGTTGTGATCGTATGGCCCATCTTCAGGTGCAATACGCTCAAAGTAGGCTTTGATGTCGCGACGTACCGTCGGATCTGCATTCTCCTGGATCAAGAGCGACGCTGACGTGTGACGGCAGAAAACAGTCAGAAGACCAGTTTGCAAGTTCTGGCGACGCAGCCACTCCACGATGATTGAAGTGAACTCATAAAGACCCTGACCACGCGTTGCGATCTCAATTCTATGCACAGACTGCTTCATATCTTTGCTTGATCTCCACTTACGTTGCGCTTGGTGACTTCAGACTGCTTTGATGCGGTTCTGTCTCGCTCTCCAGCAGGCTCAGCCTTCGGGCCGGAGGCGGTATCTGGAGCCGGCTAAGTTGTAGCTTCGAATCTGACGGCGCATCCACCGCCCTTCGCCAGGTGAAGATGCAGCCTCTCTGCTGCCGTCACGGTCTTTTTCGTGATCTTTGTATGTGTTGGCTGCTCGTTGGCGTCGGCTGCATCCGCGTAGATCTCTGCCGTATATTTCCCTGACCCAAGAAAACTCAGGGAGATGTCTAAATCTCTCTCCTCCCAGTTGTTAATGCTTCCCAGGTACCAGTCTTTGCCACTTCTCCGTGCGATGGTCGCCTGCTCGCCGGGCGATCCGCTCAGCGCCCGAGTCTCATCCCACGCGACTGGAACGTCCTTGATGAAGTCGAAGGCTTCCTGCCCCTTATAGGCTTGCGGACTATCGGAGACCATCTGGAACGGTGTCTGGAATACGACGTAGAGTGCCAGTTGATGGGCGCGCGTCCCCATCACCATCGGACTCGTACTCTGAGCGGTAAATCCGTCCTCGGTCGCAT
>CAZZZQ010000251.1:0-5660 GCA_964658405.1 uncultured Sphingomonas sp. | reverse complement strand
ATCGGACCCGATAAGTCGATGCAGCCGGCCCGCGTTCTGGCAATCGCAACGACTCTTTACAGCCTTCTCTTCTTCACCATCTTTGGGGGTGGCGGCCACCTCAACATTCTGCCGCGCCATGCCTCAGCGCTCTTCGCGCTGCTCTTCCTGCTCTGTGCTGCGATCACGGCACAGCTGGCAGAGACAGCTCCTTCGACCTGGAAGGTCTGCATGACGGCTGGTCTCGCAGGCATCATGGTGATGAATACAATCTCGCTCTACGGATACATCAACGTCGCTGCGTTTCGCAAGGATGACTACCGCGAGACAGCCAACGTGCTCCGGCGCGGCATCGCTGCCGATGCGAAGACACCCTTCCTGATTGCAGGTGATCCTGCACTGCTTGAGCACTATGGTGCGTCGGTGATCGACGCAACCGAAGTTGCACCGCAGGGGCTCGCACAGTTTCTTCGCGCCTCATCGCACGATGCCGCAACGATCGAGCTCGTCGATAACGAGTATCGCGGGTTTCGCTGGGATAACACCGCGAACCCGATTGAGATCCTCAAGCCAACCTATGTGTGCAGCCAGCTGCAACGGCTCGCGTATATCCAGATGCTGACCTGCACGCTGCAGTCAGGCGATCGCGCCAGGAACGCTGCAACCTTCTCCACCCCACAGGAGATGCATGCGCGCTAACTTTCTACAGAGCGAGACAGCCGCATCGGTCCTCGATCAGGCAGCGGTCAGCGGGGGAAACTTTCTCACTACGCTCGTGCTTGCCAGGTCGCTCGCACCGGCGGAGTACGGTGTCTTCTCACTTCTCTTCCTCGCGCTCTTCGCCATCAACACCTGCCACTCGTCGTTGATCGTGTATCCCCTCACGCTCCGTGGTGCGTCCTCGTCCCCGCTTGAGCTGAGCCGCCTTACCTGCGTCTCGCTCGTTCACACCGCGTTGCTCGCTGTCCCGCTCGCACTTGTCCTTGGCGTCGTCACGCTCGTGCTGCATCGCTTCTCGCTCTTTCCGATCATGGCCCTGGCAATGCTCGGCTGGCAGTTGCAGGAGACCACGCGACGCGCGCTGCTCAGTGTGCTTCGCTTCCGCAGCGCCATCCTGCCTGACCTGCTCTGTTACGTCGGGCAGGGATGCATCATTGCGATCGTCCGCCCGCACAGCCTCTTCGTGGTCTTCCTCATCATCGCCATCACCTCCTTCGCTGCGACCGCATGGCAGTTCTTCCTCGCGGTCAGCTGGCGCGCCTCTCGCGGAACCGGGATGCGAGCCTTCACCACGAGCCACGGCATCTACGCCTGGGAGATGGGCCGGTACGTTCTCGCCGGAAATGCGCTGAACATGATCACGCTCCAGATTCCGAGCTGGACGCTTGCGCTTGCACTCGCTCCAGTCGCGGTTGCAGGCTACCAGTCACTGCTCAATCTCGTTGGAATCGCGAACCCCATCATCTTCTCGATCAACTCCATGCTGATCCCTGCGATCGCACGCGAGGCGAGCCACGGGTATAAACGGGCCCGCCAGACCGCGCTGCATTACGGGTCGCGCTTCGGCATCCTGCTGCTCCCCGCGTTTCTTGCGCTCTTCTGCGCGCCCAACACCATCATGAGCCTGGTCTACGGCAAGTCGTCGCCGTACCTCTACCTCGCGCCTCTGCTCAGGGTCTTCGTGACGGCATTCGTCCTGCAATATCTTGCAACTGTGGTAGGTGCTTATGAGGGCGGGATGTCCCGGCCCAAGACCTACATGTGGGTCCAGTTGATGGGGACCGGCCTGCTGCTGACTGCGGGTGTCTTCATCATTTACCGGTTCGGTATCGCGGGCGCTGTCTACGCCATGCTTCTGGCGAGCGCCGCACGCCTGCTCACCTTCCTCTTCCTGTCGCACTTCGCCGATAAGGGCAGCGGCAACGCTGTCGCTCTCGCAGATCCAGTCATGGAGACATCCCTATGAGCTTTGTTCAGTCGCCCGCAACGCTCCATCGCCTGCATGCGGTCGAAACACCCGTCATTCATGTGCAGGTCTGCGTGCTTACCTACAAACGACCTGAGTTGCTTCGCCTTGCCCTGCAATCGCTCGTAAACCAGGTCAGCCTCAAGGATCTGGGAGTCGAGCGCCTCGAGCGGTCGGACGCAGCTGACGATCTTGCCATGCATATCCTGATCATCGACAATGACGCCGCGATGAGCGGCCGCGCTGTCTTCGACGAGATGATCGCGTTGACCGACATCCCTTTGCGCTATGTCTCCGAACCCTCACGCGGCCTGTCCATCGCTCGCAATCGCGCCCTCACCGAATCCGCCGGCATGCACTTCGTTGCCTTTATCGATGACGATGAGACCGCCCACCCGGAGTGGATCGCCCGCCTTGTCGATGCTGCGTTTGCCTTCGATGCGGACGTCGTCACAGGCCCGGTCGTTCCGCAGCACGCGAATTCGCCGGAGTGGGTCAAGCGTGGCCGCTTCTTCAACCCTCAACAGCGGGAGACGGGTTCGCTGGTCCCGTTCGTCGCCACCAATAACGTTCTGCTGCGCGGCGCGATCGCCCAGGCCTTTAGGTTCGACAGCCGCTTCAACGCAACCGGCGGCGAAGACACTGAGTTCTTCATGCGCATCACACGCGCCGGACACCGCATCGTCTGGGTCCAGGATGCGACGGTGACTGAGCACATCCCCGCCGAACGAGCGAACCTCGGTTGGCTTGTAAACCGTGCCCGTTCCGACGCAAATCGTTACACGCGAAGCTGCCTCTCGTTCGACCATGGTCCGCTTACGAAACTCAATCGTTTCGTCACAGCCTGCGGCGGATTTCTGACCGGCGTCCTTCTTCTTCCCCTCCTTGTTCTCGGACGTCATCACATGGTCCGCGGACTTCAGCTGATCTTCCGTTCGGTCGGAACCATCAGCGCGCTTCGTGGCCAGAACGACATCTACTACAGGTCCTCCCATGGCTGATCTCTATCCTGGCACCGTGAGGAAGAGCGGCCCGCTCCTGACCGTATTGGTCGTTGGCCAGGTCCCACCGCCGGTCAACGGTCAATCGCTCATGATTGAGGCGTTCCTCACCGGCAGATACTCCGGCATGCGCCTCGTCCATGTCCCGATGATGTTCTCGCGATCCACCGCAGAGATCGGCTCCTTCGAGCTGCGGAAGGTCCTCCTCCTCTTCACCACGCTCTTTCACATCCTGGCGACCCGGCTTCGGTCAGGCGCGACGATCCTCTACTATCCGCCGGCCGGAGCCAACCTGGTTCCCGTCCTGCGAGACATCGTGCTTCTCATTCCGACGCGCTGGCTCTTTCAGAAGACCGTCTTCCACTTCCACGCAGCCGGACTTTCAAAGATCTATCCCCGCCTCCCGCGACTGCTTCGGCCGCTCTTTCGCCTTGCGTATAACAACCCCGACCTCGCCATCTTCACAACCACTGCGACCTCCGCTGAGGCCGAGCAACTCCACGCTCGAAGGACAGCCATCGTCCCGTGCGGTATTCCGGATCACTCCGGTCTCGTCTCTGCTCATCAGGCAGCGAAGAGCGGCGTCCCCTCGATCCTCTTCGCTGGAATCCTCTGCGAGGAGAAGGGCGTTCTCGTCCTGCTCGAGACCTGCCGCATCCTCCAGGAGGCTGGTGAGCGATTCAAGCTGGTATGCCTTGGGGCCTTCCAGTCCATCGCGTTTCAGACCCAGGTCCGCACCTTTCTCCGTGAGACAGGCCTGCACCGGGTCGTGCAGTTTCCCGGCGTCGTCACCGGGGCTCAGAAGCATCAGTACTTCGAAGACGCGGATATCTTCTGCTTCCCGAGTCACTACCCAGCCGAGAGCTTTGGCGTCGTCCTGGTAGAGGCCATGAGCTTCTCGCTTCCCATCGTAGCGACCGACTGGCAAGGAATTCCCGAGGTGGTTGGACAACCTGCAGGTAGCAGGACCATGAAGCTTGACGGAGCTCTGCTCGTTCCCGTGAAGAGCCCGGATGCCCTCGCGGTAGCGCTGCATACCCTTATGACCTCACCCGCGAGGCGGTCTGTCATGGGCCAGCATAATCGCAGGCGCTACCTTGATCTCTTCACGCTCGACCGCTATCGTGCCAGCCTCGAGTCGAACCTGAAGGCCCTGCTTCCTGCAGCATCAAACGCTCGTAGGCCAGAGCCGATCTTCGACGATCGCCTCTTGAGTTCCAATCATCCTTCCCAAGACTCCGTGCCGGAGACGACCGCACAACACAGGTGACCATGATCCATGCTTCCACTTGCCGGGCAATTTTGATCGCGCTGCTCTTTATGCCAGCAGGGGCCGAAGTGTGCGCGCAACAAAAGGTCACCGACTCAGAGTTGAACAGGACCCACCTTCAGAAGCCGACAACGCCGGTGACCGACTACCTCATCGGGAACGGAGACATCCTTCAGATCTCCGTCTGGGGCGAGCCGCAGATGGATCACTCCGTGACCGTTCGCCCGGATGGAAAGATCTCCCTGCCGCTTATCAACGACGTCACCGTGACCGGGCTTAGCGTGGCAGAGACTCAGGTCCTGCTCCGGGACAAGCTGACCCAGTTTCTAAAGCGGCCGCAGGTTAGTGTCCTGGTCTCTGAGGTCCACAGCAAACTCATCTATGTCACCGGTGAGGTTCAGCATCCCGGCGCCTACGCTCTTACGAGTCCAACCAATGTGATCCAGCTTGTAACCCGCGCTGGCGGGGTGACTGACTTCGCGAAATCGAAGCGTGCATATGTCCTTCGCCAGCCCGACGGCCAGCGTCTTCCAGTGAATCTCAAAGCAGTGCTCCAGGGGCACCATACAGAGCAGAATATAGAGCTGTCCTCCGGAGATACGGTGGTCGTGCCATGAAGCAATTCAGCTACTTTTCTCTAAGTCTCACACTCGCTCTGCTCGGTGCAGCGGCGCCCGCTCTCCTCTGCCAGTCTCCCGTGCTTAGTGCCTCGGCACAGGACCTCTCAGCGGTCACGATTCCGAAGCTGCCTGCCACAGGCGAACCGGCTGCCGCTGCTGCAGTTCCCGCAGGAGTTCCTGCGGCTACGCTCTACCGCGAGCTTCCGCTCCTTCCCTCGGACTGCGGCGACGCACTCTCACAGGCCCTCCGCTCCGACCCTAGCAGCATGCCTTGCTGGTCGAATATACGCGCCGTCGATCGCTGGAACACCACACAGATTCCCGACGCCGGCGGCGTCAAAGGATCCTCCAACTTCTACCTTCCGAAGAACCAGCCCTCCAGCTTCTCCTTCGTCGCAGGGAGCCTGGGTGGAACTGATGTCGCTCACAACGGAAACGTGAGTGGCTACGGTGGTCTCGTTGGCGTCTCCGGTCTGCTGGACCGTCGCCGCTGGCAGTTGATGCTCGAAGATGCCGGCTCGCTCGGCGACCTGCGCGTAGGAAGCGGAAACAACTTAGTCGGCCTTAATCGCGCCGCCGTCCGCGCCGTAGGAGAGATCAAGCCACGCCTCATCTGGCAGGGGAGCGCGACCAACACCTACGGCACCGATGCGCTCCGCATCTTCGCCCCGCTGGACTACCGCACCGTCGGCGACTCCCAGGCCCCTGTTGCCGATACCGTCGCGTACGGCCTCCACGCCGGCCGCGTCACCGACGAGGAGGAGGACATCAAGGTCCGCTACGAGACGTCCCGCCGCTCCAACTGGGACTTCGCCGTCGGCCAT
>CAZZZQ010000250.1:0-5683 GCA_964658405.1 uncultured Sphingomonas sp. | reverse complement strand
ACCCCTGAGCTATTCATATGAAGAGGCGTCAGGAGCCTTGTGTATAGCGCCTGCTCATAGCTCATGCCGGTGACGCGGCTGATGATCTCCCCGAGGACGATGAAGTCACAGTTGTTGTAGTCGAATGCGGAGCCGACCGGATGCGTGAGCTTCCCAGAACAGAAGCGCGTCACAAACGTGCCCGGAGTCTGCGGTGTCTCATATTGGGGGAGACCTTTCCGAAGCGCATCCTCATAGGTCCGTGTTGCCCGGTCCGGGTTGGGAAGTCCGGAGGTATGGTGCAGTAGGTCGTGCAACGTGATGGAACTTCCGCCTTCTCCGCTGAACGTCGGGAGATACGCGGTCACGGTGTCTGTCAGCTTCAGCTTGCCTTCCTGCACCAGCTCAAGCGTGAGAACTGCCGTGAACGCCTTCGTGATTGAAGCGACTCTGTATCGTGTGTCCGGGCTATTGTGTACGTTAAACGACCTGTTTGCCAGCCCGAAGCTCTCTTTATCTAGCACGGTGCCCTTACGCGCCACCAAGACGGTGCCCGAGAAGCTGTGGGCCTCCGCGTACTCTTTCACCGTCGTCACAACAGACTGAGAGGACGTCTGAGCATGAATGCAAGGAACGACCACACTGAATGCAACAAAGAGAGCTGTCAGAATCTTCATGCCCGAGCTACGTACAAAGGAGATCGGGAGTTCAAAAACCTATGATCAATACCGATAACCTTCATTCTGTATAGTGCAATGAGTTGCCTATGGGAAGTGTCACACGATTCTGCGGACCCATGCCTCAGGAGGTATAGGCGGTATCGAACTGTTCGTAGTTCGCTAGATGCTTTCTGATGGTTTCGTAGCACTCGCACGACCGCTTCTCAAGTGCTTTGCGGTCCAGGATGCTCATCATGCCTCTCTTGTAGTCGATCAACCCCTCTTTTTTCAGGGTTCCCGCAATGACCGACACTGTAGAGCGCGTGCTCCCGAGCATGTGGGATAGAAACTCCTGTGACATTTTGAAGGTTTCCACGTGTGCTCTGTCCGCGCTGATTAAGAGCCAGCGGGCGAGCCTCTGCTCGAAGTTATGCATCGCAGCGCAGCCAGCGGACTGCGACGATTGCAGGAGTTGCGCCTGGACATATCGAAGGCAGCGGTTGTGAAACACCCCGAAACGTTCAAACTCTTTCAATCCATTCTCATAAGTGCATCGGTAGCCGTACCCTTGGATTTGGGTGTACACGTGATTCAAGCTCTGAACCGTGCCCATCAAGGCTGATACACCAATGACCGACTCATAGCCGAACGTCCCTACCTCGACCTCAGATCCGTTGAGAAACGTGGCCGTCATCGATGCCATCCCGCTTTCAAGAAAGTACAAGTGCCGAATGGGCTTGCCGGGCTGCTCAATCCGCTGTCCGGTCTTGAAGGCGACCGGCGTTAGGTGCAAGCGCGCGATCAATTCGCTGTCGAAGGACCTTAACAGAGTGTTTGAGAACTTGCCTTTGTGAGGGGTTTTGGCCATTAGAACCTCATTTTGTTTGATGCGCAGGAAATCGACGCGCTATCTCCGAGACCGCACATACTACAAGCGACCAATGGCTAATCCTGTGAGATGACAGAAAGCAAGTCTGACCAGACGGGAGAACGGCAGATGGCACAGTGCGCAATCGCGACAAATCTTTGTCAGAACAATTCCTCGGTCGCCCTAAAGGGAGAATCATACGTTATGCCTGCTCTACCCTCGATCCTCGTATATGGACGTGACCACAGGCTGTTGGAAACGCGTAGCTGGGTTTTAGAGCAAGCTGGATACCGGGTGCTCACTGCCTTGACCCTCACGGAGGCGGAGCGCATTGCCGAGATTGAGTCCGTTGGTCTCCTCCTGCTGTGCCACAGCCTGTCGGTTGAAGACTACGTGAACGCCCTTACCGCTGTCAGCACCATCCATCCCGAGATGAAGCGGCTTCTCATGACGGCGAATACGCCGCTTTGCCCCTTGGGCCCTGATGACCGAGTACTGAGCGCGTTCGATGGCCCCGGAGCCCTCGTTGCAGCCGTACAAGAGCTTGTACCCAGATTATGAACTAGCCTCTGTATTCCTCACTTGCATCAAACTCTAGGTCCGGAGGAGCTCTCTCCCAAGGAGCAGGGCCATGCAGGACAAGGGTGTAGGTCTGAATTCGAGCATCACCGGGACCCAGAAGGCCCCCAGTTTCGATCAGCGGGCCACCGCAGGCCAACTGGCGCTTGAGATGATGCATGAGATCAGGAATCCTCTTGAAACCCTTGGCCACCTTACCTACCTCACCCTCCAGGAAAAGAACGACCCGGAGAAAGTAGAGAAGTACATGCTCCTGGCGGCCGAGGAGATGAAGATGCTCAATCGGATCGCCAGTCAGGCTCTTGGATTCGCCAGAATCTCGGATTCTGCAAAGCCGATCAATCTGGTTGACCTGGCTGAAGTCGCCTTGCGCATCCACGAACGGACGATTGCAGCCAAGAAGATCCATCTTGTGAAGGACCTACGGGGCGATGTGATAGCCGAGGTCAAGCATAGCCAAATGCTTCAAGTGGTTTCGAATCTTCTTCATAATGCACTCGATGCGCTGCCGGACGGAGGCACCCTGTCTCTGCGCGTCCGCAAGCGTACCAATCGAGTCGAATTCCTGGTCGCCGACAACGGACAGGGAATAGCCTCCGAGCACATGCAGCAGATATTCGATCCTTTCTTCACGACAAAGAAAGAGGCCGGCAATGGCCTTGGTCTCTCTCTGTCGAAAAGGATCGTTGAGGACCATCAAGGCAAGATCATGATTCGAAGCAGTGTGCGGCCCGAGAGACAGGGCACAGTCTTGAAGATCTCGCTTCCAGCTTAGGCTAGCCCCAAACGACAAAGGCCCGAAGCGGATGCGGGTCTCGTCATTCGCGAGCAGGTTGCTTTCTAAGTGATTGACTTAGCAGCAACCGCAGCAGCCCCCCTGGATACAGACGGTGCAGGTACAAGTGCAGGCTGACGTGCATTTGATGTTCATGACGTATCGCTAGGCTCCTGCTGAAGCGTCGTCAAATCGACGCTTCAGCTACTGTGAATCTTCAACCAGTAGCACCTGAAGGCCCGTTGTCTCCCCACTGAAGTACCTTCTCCGCATCCAGAATGCGACATTGACCAGGCCGATCAGGGCCGGAACCTCGATGAGCGGACCGACGACACCGACGAAAGCCTCCCCGGAGTTCAGGCCGCAGACAGCTACCTCTTTGGATTCGCTGCGAACCAAATCGACGCGCTACTTCCGAGACCGCACAGACAAGGGAAGAACTAGTGGCGAACCATTAAAGCGACGAAACACGATCGTGTCCCGCCGGATAAGAGACGGCGCATGATGGGTGCGCCAAGATCTCCGCCATTCAGATGGTGCTCAGGAGTTTACACGATGTACGTATACCCGTTGCTCACCCCGCAGACAGCCGTGGAAGCGTCGCGCCGCACCGGGGATTGTCTCATCAAGCTCCTGTGCGAGGTCTGGACTAAGAGAGGTCTACATGGCACTCTCGCCTGAACTCAATCTGCCACATCCAGATATGCTAGTCGCTGCGAACGCGATCTTCGAGGGGATGATCATTGTCGACATCTCGCAACGGATTATTTTCCTCAATCCGGCGGCAGAGCGCCTCTCCGGTTGGAGCATCGAAGAAGCGCGAGGGAGGCAAAGCCAGGAGATTTTCAATATCGGGAACGCTCTGGATCATCAGCGCACATGGGACCCGGTCGGCCAGGCGTTGAGGACAAATACCTTCTACACGCTTTTACCGAGCAGCACACTTATCACCCGTGACGGATCAGAGATTCCAATCGAAGATTCGGTATCTCCGATACGGAATAAACAGGGAGCGGTGACAGGTGCGGTCATTCTGTTTAAAGATATTAGTGCCTCCCGATTGTTGCTAATCAATGCCTTACATCAAGCCCAGCATGACGAGTTGACGCACCTGCCCAACCGCAACCTTCTGAAGGATCGTCTTCAACAAGCGATGTTCGGTCTGCAGGACAAGCGGCATAGCGTCGCCCTGCTTTTCATAGATGTGGACAAATTCAAGCAGATCAACGACGAGCACGGCCATACCGCCGGAGACGAGATCCTGCAGGTCATCTCCAGAAGGCTAAGTGGTTCTGTACGTCGAGTCGATACTGTAAGCCGTTTTGGTGGTGACGAATTTGTCGTTCTGCTCCCCGAAGTGAGTGGCGTTGAAGATGCGATGTGCGTGGCCGAAAAGTTACGTAAATGCATGGATGACCCTGTTGCTACCCATGGCAGGATGGTGCAGGTGCCACTCAGCATTGGCGTCGCAGTTTGCAGTGGGGACTGCCTCAGGGCCTCAATGATGGAGGATGCTGACTCCGCGATGTACCAAGCGAAACGTTCCGGCGGTAACCGCGTGCACTTGTTTGCTTCGACAGAGGTATCCCATGCTCGGAGGCGTTTGTCTTTGGAAGAGGAACTGTATAGTTCGCTGGCTGAGGACCGTTTCGTACTGCATTATCAGCCCCAGGTGGACCTAGCCTCAGGCCACATTGTGGGTGCGGAAGGGCTACTGCGTTGGAAGACAACGGAGGGATTTAGATTACCGGGCGATTTCATTCACGCCGCAGAGCGCTGCGGTCTGATTGTCCCGATAGGAGAACTCGTCCTTCGCAAGGCAATTCAGCAGCAAAACCGGTGGCGCAAGAGCGGACGCGCCGGTTTGATGCTCTCAGTGAATGTATCTCCCGTGGAGCTACGAACACCGGGATACTCGAGCACACTGGCGGCACTCCTTCGGGAGGAAGGCTATGCGCGAGACACTTTGATGCTTGAGGTAACAGAAAGCGAGTCTCTGAGAGCCGACGAAGGCAAGATAGTGCTCGACGGCATTTGTGAGGAAGGTTTGCGTCTCGGCCTCGATGATTTCGGTATGGGCTACTCCAGCATGAGCTACCTTCGGCTTTTTCCGTTTGATGCAATTAAGATCGAGCGATCCTTTGTGGTGGGCGCAACGACGAGCGCACAGGGCCTTGCTTTGCTCACAGCATTGACAAGCATGGCGCGAAGCCTCAGCAAGCACCTTATCGCGGAGGGGATCGAGACTCAGGAACAGCGGAGGCTGCTGCAAACCGTAAACTGTAGCTACGGACAGGGCTTTTTATTTGGTCCGGCTGTCTCGGCGGAGGAGTTCGAGCACATGCTCTCCCAAGGGATGTGAGCCGAGGGAAATAACGTCATCTCTCAGTGGCCAGCACCCTCATACCTCCAGCACCCGTCTACGCTCGTGAAGAACTCCATGCCGCGATGGACAGCGATGAACCGTCGTCCGTGACTGATGCAATCGTCAGCGCAGTCGCTTACCCTCACGACTTCAGGCCTGATCGTTAACGAGAAACGCCGCTTACGTTAGGTGGAACCACCCTTTAAAGAACTCGCAAATAAAAGAGTCCTCCGCGCAAGAAAGCACGGAGGACTCTTTCGCTTTACTGGTCCTTACCTTACAGCGCTGGAGCAGAGAGGAGGGGCGGCTCATTCAGGTGTGCCACCGGCTTCATGCCACCGATCTGCTGCAGAATGCCGACCTCGTGCGAAGCGCCCCAGCGTTCCACAATCTTCGCGTCAGAGTTGAACTTGGAAATTTGCATCCCTCTAACCTTGATCTTTTTACCGCTGGCAGGT
>CAZZZQ010000249.1:0-5706 GCA_964658405.1 uncultured Sphingomonas sp. | reverse complement strand
CGAACAGCACTACCCAGGCTGCTGCAGCGACGCCACCGACCAAGGTCAGTGCCTCCGATACCGTGACCGTGACCGCTCCCGGATCGACGCGCGATGAGCAGTCGATCGATTCGAAGGTGCTGCTTGAGGCAGCTCCGGGAACGAGCCCGATTCAGTCACTGGCGCGGTTGCCGAGTGTAAGCGTTACCTCTGCTGATCCGTATGGCGCTTATGAGTGGGCGTTGCGCATCTCGGTTCGCGGCTTCAACCAGAATCAGCTCGGCTTCACGCTTGATGATGTACCGCTTGGCGATATGTCGTATGGCAATTTGAACGGCCTGCATATCAGCCGGGCCATCATCGATGAGAATATGGGCCGGGTCTCGCTGTCGCAGGGAACGGGCTCGCTTGAGACGGCGTCGACCAGCAACCTCGGCGGATCGGTGCAGTTCTACTCGGCGGATCCGCTGGATAAGCTTGGCTTCCAGGCGCTGCAATCCTTCGGCAGCTTTAACGGTCTGCGCAGCTTCGGACGCTTCGACAGCGGCCTGCTGAAGACGCATACGAAGTTCTTTATCGATGGCGTGTACCAGCGATCGGATAAGTGGAAGAGCGTCGGCGAGATCAACCAGAAGTACTTCCAGTTCAATGCGAAGCTGACGCAGTATGTGGGGAGCAAGGGCGTGTTTAACTTCTTCGCGGACTACTCGAATCGCCAGGAGGTGGACTACCAGGATCTGAATAAAGTGTGGGTGCAGAAGCTTGGTTATGGCTGGGATAACTTCGGCGTGTGGAGCCAGGGCATCCAGGCCGCGAACGCCTGCAATGGCGTTGGCTCGTATCCGGACCCGGTGAGCCGTCTGGCTGCTACCGACGACCAGTGCGACGCGGCTTACTACGGTGCATCGGGGCTGCGTAAGGACTTCCTGACGTACATGAACTACAAGACTGCTCTTACCAAGCACCTTACGTTGAAGACGACCATCTATGGTCATCGCAACGATGGGCGCGGCCTCTGGTTCAATCCCTATCTTGCGACCTATAACAACAGTGGGCAGGTGGTGTCGCCGATCTCGTTGCGGACGTCGGAGTATGGCATCAGCCGCGGTGGCTTCCTGGTCGGTCTGTCGTATGAGACGGAGCGCAACACGCTTGAGGGTGGAGCGTGGTTCGAGAAGGAGAGCTTCGACCTGGCGCGGCGATTCTATGCGACGTCGATCGCTGCGCCGCTGCATTCGCTCTACGACTTCCCGTCGAATCCGTTCTATACGCAGTGGGCTTATAACTTCCCGTCGACGGTCTATCAGTTGCACCTGCAGGACTCGTACAAGATGTCACAGGCGCTGACGCTTGCGGCCGGGTTCAAGACAGTGGAGACGAATACGAACGGCATCCTGACGGACTTCAACTCCGGCCTGAAGCTGAGTGCGACGGCGACTGCGGCGAACTATGCGCAGGGCAGCCTGGAGTCAGGCAAGGCGTTTCTGCCGCAGTTCGGCGTGAACTACAAGCTGCGCGAGGGAAGCGAGCTGTTCGCGGATGTGGCGCGGAATGTGCGTGCGTACCAGGCGGGCGGACCGGGCTTCGGCAACTCGCCGTGGGGGACGTCGCAGGCGGGCTTCAATGCGCTGACCAGCACGCTGAAGCCGGAGAGCTCGTGGAGCGAAGAGGTTGGGTATCGCCTGACGAAGAGCAGGATGGCGGTGCAGGCGAACTACTTCCATGTGAACTTCAGCGACCGTTTGCTGGCGATTCAGCAGGGGCCGGGGATCCAGGGCAATCCGTCCATTCTTTCGAACGTGGGCGGTGTGACGACGAATGGTGTCGATGGTGCGGCCACGGTGCGGATCAATGGCGGATGGTCGCTCTATAACGGGGTGACCTTCAGCAAGTCGACGTATGACTCGAACTTTACGACGAACGGGACGGTGATCCTGACGGGCGGCAAGGTTGCGGTCGACTCGCCGCAGTTCCTGTATAAGGATGAGCTGTCGTATAACGCGAAGGGCTTCAACGCGCACATCGGTGCGGATTATATGTCGAAGCGGTACTTCACATATACGAACGATAACTCGGTCGATGGCCGCTTCCTGGCGGACTTCGGCACGAGCTATCACGTGGATGAGGTTGGGCCGTTCGAGCAGTTGAAGCTGCAGCTGAACATCTATAACCTGGCGGGTGCGCAGTATTATTCGACGGTGGGAACGAACGGCTTTATCGCCAGCGATCCGACCTCGGTGAGCAACAATACGTTGCAGGTGGGTGCTCCGCGAGCGATTACAGGGACGTTTACGGTGAAGTTCTAAGGCTGTAGGAGTGAGACGGGGCGGCTCGCATTGATGCGGGCCGCCTTGCCTTTTAAAGGAGAGCTAGACCTGGGAGTAGACGCGGGCCTGGGCCTCTTCCGAACTGCGGATGGGTGTGTGACGGAGTCGGGCGGTGACTGACTCGGCGATGGACTCTTCGGCGATGAGTGCGGTGACACAGGCGACGTAGGGGATGAGCTCGCCGAAGATGCGGGTCTCGATCAGGATGCCGTAGACGAACATGAAGGCGAACCAGACGGGGAGCACCCAGAGCCAGGCTTTGAGCTCGGCGTTGCGGAGGTACTTGCGGAAGATGATGATGACGGGGAAGAGGTAGCAGCAGGCGCCGAGCATCTGCGGCCAGGCGCGTGGGGAGATGAGGAAGCCGAGGTTCTGCGGGATGCGCGAGTAGAACTCTGAGGCGTTGCCGGCGAAGATGTGCCGGACGGCGAGCTGCCAGATGAGCCAGTAGAGGCTGAGCGGGATCAGGACGGCTAACAGCCTCGGGGCGAGGAGGCGGCTCCAGAGGGGACGTTCCTCTCGGCTCTCAGCGCGGATGGTCTCAGAGATTGCGTAGAGCGGGAGGAGCAGGAGGGTGGTCTCACGGTTCAGGGTGGCGATCAGGAAGATGGCGATGAACATCCAGAGGGGCTTGCGGAAGTAGATGATCCAGAGCGCGATCGAGAAGAAGGCGAGGCTGGGGAGGTCGTAGATGAAGCGGAAGTTCTGGATGGTGTGGAGCAGGTAGGTCGCGACGCAGAGGATGAGGACCATCGGATAGATGAACGGCGTCATCAGGTGCCAGCGGGAGGCCTTCTGGTAGATGCGGGTTGCGACGAAGCCGGCGATTGCGACGCAGGCGAAGTCGATGACGGCCTGGACGAGGACCTCCGGCTGCATGGGCCGGGGGAACCAGTAGATGTTGCCGTGCATCCTGCTCGCGATGTGGCCGATCCAGGTCTGGGTGTGGGCCCAGCGCATGACGGGCATCATCAGGAGTCGGCCCTGGAAGGGCATGCGCTCCTTGCCCTGCTCGTAGGCGATCGTCAGGATGTAGGGCCGCACCTGCCAGAGGTAGCACCAGATGAACTGGACGGTCGCGAGGAGGTAGAGACCGACCAGGCCGAAACGCTTGTAACTCCCTATGTGGCTGCGAGGTTGCATCGATTCCTTTGGATGCGGTCTGCGGGCAATCGTTCACGGTGGAGGCGGGCGTCAGTTGGATGCGGTGAACACGCGCATTGAAGGTCGGGGGAAAGGTCCTCCTTGCTGCGCCGCATCGGGTCCGATAAGCTAGTGCCATGTATGAAGACTTCACGGTAACTGACCGCTGGACCCAGGAATCCCTCCGCATCATGTGGAAGGGGACCGTCGTGGCCATCGCCACGCGCCACGCCGATGCGACGGATATTCGCTTCTCCGTCAACGGCCGTCCGCTCTGGATCGCCATGCCCAACGTGGCGTGGGTGGAGCAGAAGCGGCGTAACGGCAAGGTCATCACCGACTATCTGGCGGCGCAGGCTGCCGGCCGGTACCTGAAGACGGCGATCGAATCGGGCTATGACAACGGCCGCGAGATGTACACGATGACGGTCGACGAGGTGCTTGAGCACTGCGCGGCGGTCGTCAAGGAGGCGGGCGGAACGATAAAGCTGCCGTCGCTGCCGGTGATCAATGAAAATATCGAGCCTGAGATCGAGCTTGGACGGCTTCCGGCTGATAACCAGGGGCCGGTCGTAAGTCCGCCGGATCATATGGTGCTTTAGAGCAACCGCAGGTCCTTCGGCTTCGCTCAGGATGACAGATTTTAGTAGCAAGAATAGAAAAGCCCGCCTCCAGTGATGGAGGCGGGCTTTTTCGTGTGGGCTAGCTCTTCAGGGATGCCATGTCGATGACGAAGCGGTACTTGACGTCGCCCTTGACGACCCGCTCGTAGGCCTTGTCGAGCTCCTGGACGGTGGTCATCTCGATGTCGGAGACGATGTTCTTCTCGGCACAGTAGTCCAGCATCTCCTGGGTCTCCTGCATGCCGCCGATCATCGAGCCGGAGAGGGAGCGGCGGTTCGTGACCATGGCAAAGGGCGAGATGGGAAGTTCGACCTCGGGGAGGCCGACGAGACAAAGGGTTCCGTTGAGCCGAAGGAGCTTCAGGTAGGCGTTCAGGTCGTGCGGGGCGGAGACGCAGTCGACGATGAAGTCGAGCGAGGAGGCGTGCTTTGCCATCTGGTCCGCGTCCTTGGTGATGACGACCTCGTCCGCTCCGAGCTTCTTGGCGTCGTCGATCTTGCTCTCGGAGGTGGTGAACTGAACGACATGCGCGCCGAAGGAGTGGGCAAACTTGAGTGCCATGTGGCCGAGACCGCCGAGGCCGACGACGCCGACCTTGCTGTTCGGACCGACGCCCCAGTGGCGGATGGGCGAGTAGGTCGTGATGCCGGCGCAGAGCAGGGGCGCGACGGCAGCGAGGTTCAGCTTAGGCGAGATGCTGTGGACGTAGTGCTCGGGGGCGACGATGTTGTTGGCGTAGCCGCCGTAGGTGACCTCGCCCTCGTAGGTCTTCGCGTTGTAGGTTCCGACCATGCCCCTGGTGCAGTAGGGCTCGGCGCCGGCCTTGCAGTTCTCGCAGACCATGCAGGTCTCGACGGTAACGCCGACGCCTGCGAGGTCGCCTATCTTGAACTTGGTGACCTCGTTGCCGACCGCTGTGACCTTGCCGACGATCTCGTGGCCGGGGACCATGGGGTAGATGGAGCCACCCCACTCGTCGCGGACCTGGTGGATGTCGGAGTGACAGATGCCGGAGTAGAGGATCTCGACGACGACATCTTTGGGGCCGGGATCGCGGCGTTCGAAGTCAAAGGGGACAAGAGCAGAGGTCTTGTCGAGGGCGGCGTAACCATGCGATTTCATGAGGTCTCCTGGGTGCTTTGAGTTCGATGCGGATTTTTGCTAGGGACCAAAGCTGAAGTTGACGGTGATTGTCGTATCGACGCTGACTGGCGTGCCATTCAACATATATGGTTTGTACGTCCACTGTCTTACTGCATCGATCGAAGCCAGGGCCAGCTCAGGATCCGGGGTTGAGATCAACTTGAGAGAGTGGACGTGACCATCAGTTCCGATCAGAGCTTTGAAGGTTACCGTGCCTGACACACGATTGTGCTTAGCCTTTTCAGGGTAGATCGGATTGATCTTGGATATCACGCTGACAGCGCTGACGGCCCCCGAGATTCTGACTGTCTTATCGTCAATCTTCGTCATGGTGGCGGATGGCTCGAAGTTGGCTGAAGTGAGAGCAGCGCCGGAAAGTGTCTGGATGTGCCCCTTTGCCACTGGCAGGTTGTGTACGCTGACTGTCTGGTCGATAGCGACGTCTTTTTCCTGAAAGCGCCCCATACTATTTCTCGTTATAAAGACGCTC
>CAZZZQ010000248.1:0-5717 GCA_964658405.1 uncultured Sphingomonas sp. | reverse complement strand
GGGCAGGCCATGAAGGGGCGTTTTGTTCGCGAACCAGTGCACGGTACTTCTCGGTGAGGTCACGCTGTGAAGCGAGGTATCCGCTCCATCCGTAGAGGCGAACTACCATGTACTGCCTGGCGAACGCGCCCACGCCGAACACAAGCATCCCCAAAACACATGCATACCAAGTATTTTGACCATTCATAGGTTGGACCAAGACGAGTGTAGCTCCCCGTGCGTTCTCCGTTGCCGCAAAGTCGGTCTTTTTCGGCAATGACGACGTTTTCGGCAGTCCAAGCCGAACGAAGTTTCCGAAAACGCCGTTTTTCATGCACTACGGCTTGAGCGGCAGTTTAGCCGGAGCCAAAGCAGCTTCCGGGTTTGCGGTCAGCAGTTATTTGCACCACTCTTCGCCGGAGCGCATGTATAGCTGGGTGCATCCTTTTGGCATGCGGGCGGGAGCAGGTAGTACGTCGTCAGGTTTCCATAAGCCGAAGTGACTAAGGATTGCGGGCATTTCCGAGTCGGCAACGGCGAGCGGATTGCCATCTCCATAATGTGTGCGACTGCGATAGCGGAGAACCTGTGCGTAATGTCCCGATTCGTTTGCTCGGTACACCTCAATCCAGTAGGCGTAGGGCGCGTTTTCGGTCGGAACATCCGCTATTACGTCTCCCTGCAGTGGTCCGCTTTCAACAAAACGCGTGTTCTCATTGTTGTTCCGGCCCGTGAGGTTCAGGAAAACGCGAACGAATCGATCGGCTCTCTTATCGTATCGATAAAGAGCAGTGGCAATGCCGCAGTTTCCGTTGAAGCCTTCCGCTCCGCACAACTGCAGGAACAGCAGAGGATTTGATTTGTTCTGATTCGCATACACAACCTTAGCGGCGGAGAGATGGTACGGCGTGTCGAACCAGGGGTCTTCGTTGCCGGACTGCCTATAAAACTTTTCAGAACAGTCTGGCTTGTCCGCCTTAACGAGACACACGTGTATCGGTTGTTGATCCTCCCATTCCGTGGGCGACTTGCCGCCCTCCTGAACCGCTACGAACGTCCATCGTGATGTGGTCGCAAAGGGTTGCGTCAGGTCGATATGAGAGATGACTTTCGGATTGGTGATGCCCTGCTGCGACAGCGCAGCAGTGACCGATCGACCCGCCTCCTCGCTTGAGATTGCCACGGCGGCCTTCTGCGCGGCCAGGTGCGGCGTAGTAGCGGTGGTCAAGAATGCGCAGCAAAGCGAGAGTGCGTGGAATCGCATAGGTAGAGCTCTCCGGTTCGTCTCAAGCGATTCTAAAGAGTTAGCGAAGCAAGCGGCCAAAAGACCGTCAACTCGGGATTCCTTCAAATGTCCGGAAAGTCGGTGTTTTCGGCAACTACGAAAGGGCTGGCCGCAACGTGACACAAATTCAAAGGCGCCCTGACTTACCGGGCGCCTTCATTAAATTCCGTCGGCACTCGGGCCAAAGGTGCCGGGGACGGGCTGTTCCAGCAGTCGCAGGTAGACGGTGAGCTGGCCGCGGTGGTGGATCATGTGGTTGAGCGCGTTGTTCCGGTACGCCGTGTAGCGTGTGCCGGTGAAGACGGGCTCGCCCTTGCGGCTGAGCGTGAAGGTCTCGTCGAACGCGGCGTCGGTCGTGGACTTCATGGCGGCGATGGCGCCGGCGGCGAGCGTGTCGAAGTCGGCGAGGAGCTTGTCGCGGGTCTCCATGCGAAGGATCCTGCGGGGGTCGGACGGGGTTTGCATGTCGATGCCAGGCAGGGTCAGGATGAGCGCGACGAAGCCGGCGAACTCCGCCGTGTGGCCGGCCAGCCGGAGGAGCAGCATGGACTTCTCGTGCGGCTTGAACTCGTTATGGCCGTCGGGGACGGCGGCGAGGACGCGGCGGGTCTTTGCAAGTTCGCTTTCAAGTTCAGGAAGCAGGCGGGCGCTGAGCAGGGAGGTCTCGGTCATGATGGACCCAGTGTACTCAATGGGTGCGCCGCTTCCGATGAGAGCGAGGTCCATGTTGGTGCGGTGCAATCTTTGAGCCTTCAGCCATCATGCCTCGTCGCACCTCCGGCTGAGCATCTAACGCGACGGCTAGGCAGTTAGCGGAGAGGTGCGCGATGGATCAACAACGGATCGTGCTGGCGGGAGCGACCGGCAACCTGGGCGGACGAATCGCGGGAGAGCTGCGACGTCGTGGCGCAGCTGTCTGCGCGATCGTGCGGCCGGGCACAGCGCCGGAGCGGCTGGCGAGGCTGCGCGAGTTGCAGGTCGAGATCGTCGAAGCCGACCTGCGGGACCGTGAGGCGGTGGTGCTGGCGTGCCGGGGCGCGTCCTGCGTGGTGTCCACGCTGCTAGGGCTGCGCGAGACCCTCATCGACACTCAGGGCGCGCTGCTCGACGCCGCGGTGGAGGCGGGTGTTCCGCGCTTTATCCCGTCGGACTATGCGATGGACTTTACGAAGATCGCGCCGGGCGTGAACCGCAACTTCGACCTGCACAGGGAGTTCCGAGAGCGGCTGGAGCGGGCTCCGATCCGGTCGACGACCATCCTCAATGGTGCCTTCATGAACCTGCTGACGGGCGAGGCGCCACTGGTGCTGTTCAAGATCCACCGCGTCCTCTACTGGGGCGAGCAGCCGGACCAGCTGATCGACTTCACCACCATGGACGATACGGCGGCCTACACCGCAGAGGCTGCGCTCGACGCGGACGCACCGCCGATCCTGCGGATTGCCGGTGAGCAGATCAGCGCGACCGGGCTGGCGCGTGCTGCCACCGAGGTAAGCGGACGGCCCTTCCGCCTGCTGCGTGGCGGCGGCCTCGGACGGCTGCAGCGGATCATCAGGGTGACCCGTGCGCTGACGCCGCACTCGGATGCACCGTTTCCCGTGTGGCAGGGGATGCAGTATCTCTACTGCATGTTCGAGGGAAGCGGGATGCTGCAGCCGCTGGATAACGATCGCTATCCAGCGCTGCAGTGGACCGGTGTCAAGACAATCCTGAAGCAGGGCCTGTAACGCTCCGCCCTCATGCGGAGCGTCCAAAGCCGCACGAAGTGCCGCTAATTGATCGTGACCTGCAGACTCCCTGATGCTGGTGCTCCAGGATTGGTGGCCACCACGGTCGCGCCTCCCGCTGCAGCCAGATCGCTGGCTGGGATCGCGAGGGTGACGTGTGTGGAATCCACAATCGTGGTCGTCCGGTAGGCGCCGTTCCAGGTGACTGCAACGCCCGGCTGGAAGTTAGACCCCGTGAGCGTAAGCATGGTGTTCCCGCTGCCGTGCGCGATCGCGGGAGCGGAGGAGAGCGATGCAGCCGTACTTGCAACAAGCTGCTGGGGAGCTACAAACGGACCGCGCAGCAGGAGCAACTGGATGACCGGGGCCGTGAGGCCGAAGCTGTTGTAGCTCAGCATCGCGATCCCGTCCGGACCAAAGCGCTTCATGGTGAAGATAGACTCGCTGCCGGAAAGGCTGGTCGGCAGCGTGAGAAACGTCTCCGGCAGGTAGCTGTTCAGGTCATACCGAACAAGACCGTAGGCCGAGGTGCCGGCCAGGTTTTCGAGCATGATGAACTCTTTCCCAAGCGAAGGATCCGCGACCGCACCGGCGCTCGATCCCGCAGAGCCAGAGCCGTAGAGGTCGATCAGGGGAAGCGTCTGGATCTGTGAAGGAGGCGTTGTATTCGGGTTGACGATGCCGCCGGCTGCTCCGTAGACGACCCCGTTCACCAGCTGGAAGGTCCCGCTGAAACCACCCATCCCTGTGAGGGTCGTGCCGTCTTTCAACGTCAGTCCGTTGTCATTGATGCCGTACCGATAGAACTCCGCGCCTGACGTCTGGCTGTCATACGCATAGAGCTCTGTCGGGCTGGCAGCGACTGGATTCACGCCGGAGTAGATCCCCGACATGTTCGGCCGGAAGGTCCCGGTCTTACCGTTCACGTCAAAGATCCCGAAGTTACCCCACGTGTTGGTGAAGCCCATGGCGAGAGCCGTATCGCTGCCCGGGATCGTCGCCAGCGACGTGGCGGACGAGCCGGTTGACTGATACACAATCGGGATGGTGGCGGTAAGGCTCTGGCTCAGGAGGTTGAACTGTGCCAGGCTGTTCGCTCCGCTCAGTCCGATATAGAGGTAGTTGCCGTCAGTGGTCTCTGCCATGACCGTAGGCTGGCTCCCGATCGGGACGGGTGTGCCGACGACCCCGGAGAAGGGATTGATCGCCACCAGGGAGTTCGCCGTAACCGCCGTCGCGGTGCTGGGGACCGACGCGTACACCGCCTGCCCATACGGATCGTAGACGATTGCATTCGCCGGGACGTTGACCAAGGCGTAGATGGTGAGCGGAACGATCGGCGAGACGCCGCCGCCCGGCATGGGATTGGTCACAGTGACCGCAGCCCAGCCGTAGGTCGCAATCGTGGAGGCAGTGACCGTGGCGGTCAGCTGGGTTGCGCTGACATAGGTTGTCGTCAGGGCAGTGGTGTCCAGGTTGATGTTCGAGGCGCTGCTGAAGCCTGTCCCGTTCACGGTCAGCACAAAGTCAGCAGCCCCGGCCTGCACCAGGTTCGGCGAGATCGAGGTAATCGCAGGCACCGCGCCATACAGGCTGCCCGTCGCCGTTGTGCTGGCAGTAGCCTGGTTGTTTGAGACGGTGGGGTCGTAGCTGGACGAGGTAACGCTGGCCGTTGTGGGGAGTGTGGCGGCCTTCGTCGGCGTTACGCTCGCCGTAATCGTCGCGCTGGCGCCGTTCGCCAGGCCGCCAAGGTTGCAGGAGAACAGGGCCGCCGTGCTGCATGTACCCTGGCTTGCCGTGATGCTGTTGATGATCAGGGAAGCGTCGAGTGCAGCGCTGAAGGTTACGCCCACGGCGGGGTTCGGACCGCTATTCTTGACGGTCGCCGTAACGCTGAGTGCGGCTCCGGTGGTCGCCGTGGCGGGCGCCGAGAGCGCTACCGACAGATCCGCCGGGGAGCTCGAAACATCCTTTACGAGAGAGGACTGGAAGATGTAGATCTGGTTGTTTGTCGTGAAGGCGCTTGGAACTGCGGAGACGGCAAGTCCATTCTGACCCCAGCGCACAATCTTCCGGAAGGTCGTTGGATAACCCTGCGTCCCGAGGCCGTTGACGGGGATACTGCCGACCAGGCTGAAGTCCGATTCGCTGAAGACATAGACCGCATTGCCGTTCTGATTGAAGGACGACAGGCCCATGAACGCCCTGCCCAGCGTCGAGTCCGAGACGATCGGGCCGTACGCCGTCGTCGTCCCGCTCGAGTAGAAGGTTCCCTTGAGCGCTCCGCTGGACGCATTCAGGACCTGGCCGGTCGACAGATAGAGTGAACCGTTGTCGTACTGGATCCATGTGGGAGCGTTCGAGACGGTGGACAGCTTGGTGGCCGCAGTGATGCCGGTCGAGGTGACCGTCAGGGCAGCGATGTTGGTCGAGCCAAGATACAGCGTTGAGGCCGAGGAGCCGAAGCTGAGGGGTCCTGTGCCGAGACCGCTGACCGTGTTCCCGGTCCGGGCAACGCCGGAGTCGAAGATGGTGATTGCGCCGCTGCCAAACTGCCCCGTAACGGCCACCGCAACGGAGTTCGGAAGACCGGGGACCGCGGCCAGATACGCAGCGGTAGAGGGCGGATTGTAGATCCCTGCCCCTCCGCCCAGCGAGAACTGGTTCACGATCGTGCCCTGCGCGAGGTTCACCTGCGCAACCGCCCCCGCACCGTCGATGCCTAC
>CAZZZQ010000247.1:0-5763 GCA_964658405.1 uncultured Sphingomonas sp. | reverse complement strand
CCGGGACGTGGCCGAGGCTGTTTCTCCTCGGGCAGGACGGTCGACGAGCCCTTTTTGGGATCCTCGACCGCAGGCTTGTCGGCAGGCTCCTGAACCGGAGCCGGGCTGACATCGCTGGTGCGCTGGAGATCGTGGACTCGTGATTCAAGCTCGTAGACGGCGCGAAGATTGTCGACATACCGAACGACATGGGCGTTCGCCTGGTAGAAGCTGCGCTTCACACTCGACGGCTTCAGGTCGCTGGCGTGCAGCTCGTTCAGGTGAACACCAGTCAGGTTCAGCGTCAGGCCGATCGAAAAGAAGGCCATCGCCGCCGTCATCGCAAGCCGCGGCTGGAGAAGCGTGTGACCGATGGCGCTGACCTTGAAGGCGGAGGTCATCCGGTTGCGGAACGGGAGAATCGTGGCCGTTCGCGGGGAAAGCCCAGGGTTCTGGCTGCTGGAAACGTCCGTCGTCATGCTTGAGCTGGCGACTGGCATCATCGAGAGATTGCCCGATCCCTGTGCGGGAAGGCCGCTTGTCTGGGCCAGAATCCGCTCCAGCAGCGCAGAGGACGGCTCAGGCCGTGGCGTCCGGAGCATCTCGAGCCATGCGGCTCCGCGCTGTGCATCCGCCAGCATCTGGCCGCAGGTGACGCAGCCGACCATGTGGGTATCGAAGATCGCCTGGTCCTCCGGCGAAAGAATCTCGTCGAGCGCGTCCGCAAGCATCGCCTCGCATTGTGCGCAGTGCTCCGACCCTCCCCCACCGGCGGGTTTCGCGCTTCCGAACCGAGGAACATCCTGATTGAAGTTAGCCATATTACATCACCTGCCCTTCTATACGCTGTAACAACCTGGCAAGTTCCCCACGACCGCGGCTGATACGGCTTTTTACGGTGCCTTCCGGAATTCTTAAAACTTGAGAAATCTCTTTGTAATCCATATCTTCCAGGTCGCGGAGGATGACGGCCTCCCGCAGCTCTGGAGAGAGCTGGGCGAGCGCGGCCTGGATGCGCACCTTCATCTCCAAGCCGGCCACATGCTGTTCCTGTGAGATGCCGGGATCGGTCAGCCGCTCGGCCATGGTCGGCCCGTCCTCTTCGCCGTCAAAGCTGGCGTCGATGGAATCCGTTGCCCGGTCCAGCCGTGTACGACGGAAATGGTCGACCAGCAGGTTACGCGTCAGCGTCGCAATCCATGTCGAAAAGCTGCCTTTGGTCGTGTCGAAGCTGGAAAGATTCTTGTAGACCTTCAGGAAGACGTCCTGGGTCAGGTCTTCGGCGTCCGTTCCGGAGCCGGTAAAGCGATAGCAGATGGCATAGATCCGGCGATGCTGGGCGACAACGAGCTGCTGCCAGGCCTGCTGTTCACCGGCCATGCACTGCCGCACCAGCTTCATGGTGGCGAGCTGTGCGGCTTCGTGTGCGGCGGCTTCCTCGGGTGTTCGTGCCAACGTTGCCTCGTGCGCTTGTGTAACTCGGGTCTGCACGAGTGTATCGTGTTGCGCGACCGGGGCAAGATCTGGCTCTACCGGGCGAACCTTTTGAGGAACGCGGGGTGGAAACCCAAGCCGTATGCTCGGGGGAGTGGCCGGAAGCACCATATGTAAAACGCCCATGCAACTGATACGCATGGGCGTTTGAGAAGGTTCAACGGCAGGACTTACGGGGCGGAGATGACGCCGCAGGCAATACGATTTCCCGCATTTCCAGTGGGATCGGTCTTCATATCGTCCGGCTTCTCGTGGACCATGATCGAGTGGCCAATGATCGAGTCAGGCGACGCCGGATCAAGCGAAAGATAGTCGACCTTGAAGGTGACCTGCGCGGTATGCTGCTCACCGATCGTGATGTTCTGAGGCAGATCGCCGGCATGATGACCCATCGGGTTCATCGTCCCATGCTGCTTGCTGTCCGGATTGAAGTGGCCACCGGCGGTCTTGAAGTCAGGGGCATCGCAGACCGGATTCTGATGGATATGGACCGCGTGGTCCCCGATTGGCAGGTTCTTCAGGTCGAGCTTGATCGAAAGCTTGCCTTTTTTACCCTCGTGGAAGGTAGCGGTTCCGGCATCCTCGCCGGTCGCGGTCTTGAGCGGAACAACGACCGCATCCTTCGCCTTGGCGAACGCAGGGGCGGCAATAAGACAAAGACTAAGTGCGGCGAGCGATAGGCGCATGGAACTCTCCTCGATTCAGGTGCACCGACAGAATAACGCAGTGGACCGCCGCACATTGGAAGATGATCCTGAACGGAAGCTCTCAAATTTTCGTATTGCATGTTAACCACACCAGCCCCTCGTTCGTTGTAGGAGGTGAAGGCTTCTATCCAGCGTAAATAAGGACATTCCAATGAATGCAGCAGGGGTTCTGGTTCCAGTCGCACTCTTCGCCATGATCGGGTTTATCTCATGGGTCATCATCTCGTCTATCTACAGGTTTCGAGTCGCACGTATCCAGGCCACCGCCCAGATTAAGCTGCTGGAGCGATTCAGCTCCGCTGAGAGTCTGCTGGCCTACGGAGAAACATCAGGCGGCCAGCAGTTCATGAAGTCGCTGGTCGAAGAACGTCAGTCCGCCCGTTCGCCCTACAAGAACATCCTGTCCAGCGTTCAGGCCGGCATCATCCTGATCGTCTTCGGCCTTGCGCTCCTCTTCCTGCACCACTCCGGAGTCACTCCTGAGGATGCCGTGATCGTCTTCGGAACCGTTCCGGTCGCGCTCGGAATCGGCTTCTTGCTCTCCGCCGGCGCCACCTTCGCGCTGTCGACCAGGTTTGGCCTCCTCGCGAAATAGCGCTACGCCACGGGACAGGACACGATGACGGTCTTACAGACAATCCGCCTGCTGCCTGACCGACTGGAGCATCTGCTCTCGAATGAGGCGGACCGCCTCGGAAGCGGCAAAGGCCTCCCCGCACTCTGGAAGGACAAGGGAACCGCGGCGCTCGACGAGCAGGAGTTCGAGCTGCTCTACGAAGCGACCTCCCGGCCGATCCTCGCCTACCTGCGCGGAACCACCGGCCGCAGAGACCTCGCCGAGGACCTGCTGCAGGAGACGTATTGTCGATTTCTCGTCCATCAGCCCGCCTCGATGGAGCCGGTCGAGACCCGGCGGTACCTCTTTCGCATCGCGACTAACCTGCTGCGCGATCGCTGGCGGCGAGGCGAAGAGGCCCAGTTTCCAGAGGAGTACGACGAGGGCCTCTCGCACGATGTGGACACCCAGATGGACGTCCGCAAGGTGATGCAGGCCCTGAAACCAAGGGAACGTGAGCTGCTCTGGCTGGCCTATGTCGAAGGAATGAGCCACGCTGAGATTGCAGCATCAACCGGACTGAACAGGATGAGCATTCGGCTCCTGCTCTTCCGCGCACGAGGCAAGGCCGCAGAGCTGCTAAGGCCGGTAAGGGAGACACGATGAGCCGCACCCGATGTGAACGCGAAGCCGAGGTACTCGCCGCACTTCGCCAGTCGAGCGCGCATGCGGACCTGGACCTCCACGTCGCAACCTGCGCCGCATGCACGGAGACCCGTCGCGTCGCCGGCTGGATGATCCGCCAGGCGGCCACGCTTTCGAAGGTACCGCTCCCAGCACCGGACCAGATCTGGCGGCGTGCGCAGGCTCAAAAGCAGGCACTCGTCCTGCAGCGGGCCGCTCGAGTCATGACAATTCTTCGGGTCGCATGTGTACTCTACGCGGCTGGCTTCGCAACCTGGTGCGTCCGCGTCCCCTGCCACGCGCAGCTGCGCTCGATCACGCTGCTCCTCAGCGCACTTGCACGCCCATCGGTCTACGCCGGTGCGGCGATCGCCATCACCACGGTCGCCATTGGAGCCGGCTGTCTCCTGCTCCTCGGCAAGCGGGACGGAACTCTGACCGCACTGAACTAGCTCGGCCCAAACGATGTTTTTGAAGCAAGGTCTCACTGGATGACGTTTCCATCCTGCAGCAGAACCACGCTCTAAACCCGGCCCCAAATCTCAAAGAATACCGAGGCAGATCATGACGATCCGTGCACTTGTACCCCCGCTCGCCTCAAAGTATCTCCGTACCTCCCTTGGAGCCGCCCTCACTGCAACACTTCTGTTTGCCTCCGCCAGCGCACAGGTCTCTCCGGCCGCCGTGGATCCCATGGTGCGGGCCGAAAACCTCCGGCACCTCGTCGAAGAGGCCGAGCAGCAACGCCTTCCACCGGCGCGCATGGGCTACCTCTGGGCTGTACTCGCGAACTCCTACCAGGGCGCAAACCGTATGGATCTGGCCGAGGAGTCCTACGACCGTGCCCTCGCCCTGCTCGCGAAGGACCCCGCCGCAAGGGCCGACTACGCCACAGCGCTTGAGAACTTCGGCTCGCTCTACCTCGAACTCGGTCACGTCGAGCAGGCACGGGTTCTGCGTGAGAAAGGCCTCGCGATCCGCCGGACCACCGGCGACCCGCTTGGAATTGCCATCAGCCAGCAGCGTCTCGCAGAGGTGGAACTCGCACAGCATCGCTTCAAAGAGGCCGAGCGGGACGCGCTCGCCGCCTACGCCGTGCTGTCCGAGAAAGGCCAGCTCACCACCCAACTCTCGGCCCTGGTCAGCCTGAGCTACGCGCAGTGCTCGCTGCGGTCGTGTGCCGCCGGGCTTGCCCATGCCCGGCTTGCGCTCCAACGTGTGCAGGAATCGCTGAAGCCGGATTCAGTCGAACTCGGCCACGTCTCCATGGCACTCGGATTCGCGCTGTGGAAGAGCGGCTCTACAGTTGAAGCCGAGCAGAGCATGAACGAGGGTATCCGACTCCTGCGCCTTCACCTCGGGGACAAAAGCCCGCTCCTCATGAGCGCACTCTACGAGTACCGCGGCTACCTCGACAGCGTGCACCGCTCGCCCGAGGTCGCCGCAATCGACCGGCTGATCTCCGCAATGCGGTCCTCGCCGACCGAAGCAGCGTGCAGGCAGTGCGTCAGCGTCTACAGCCTTCGCTAAGCGCTACGGAATAGCCGGGAGCTCAAGCTGCTCTGCCGCATTCTCATCGAGCCAGGGCTGAAAGTGGGCGCGGCAGCGGGCTTCGTACAGGCCCGCTGCTCCGACGACGACCAGCTCCTGGCTCGCACCAAGGCGCTGCGTATGGATCGCCGGCGCACCGCAGGTCATGCAGACGGCAGAGAGCTTCGTCACCTCGTCCGCAATCGCCATCAGCGCCGGAACCGGGCCAAACGGCTCAGCCGTAAAGGTCGTATCCAGGCCGGCCATTACGACGCGCTTGCCCCTGTGCACCAGCTCCACGACGAGAGCGATGATGGCCTCATCGAAGAACTGCACCTCGTCGATGCCGATCACCTCGACCTGGTCGAGCTGCGGAAAGAGGTCACCCTTCAGGTGCTCGGTCGTCGTCACCGTCGTCGCTTCATGGGTCTGCGCGCTGTGCGAGGCGATGGCGGTCCGGTGGTAGCGAAGGTCAATGTCAGGCTTGTAGCAGGCGACCCGCTGGCGAGCGATGCGCGCACGCTTCAGCCGGCGGATCAGCTCTTCACTTTTGCCCGAAAACATCGGGCCGGTAATCACTTCAATGCGGCCGGGAACAGGTTGCGTCATGCGGTACGAAGCCTTTGCTGAATGGTCTCTGGCTATCGTAACTGTTTAGGCCGGGTGGAATTCAGGACTAAATCGGCTGCCAGAGCTCCAGGCGATTGCCCTCCGGATCGGTCACCAATGCGAAGCTGCCATAGGGATAGTCCTCGCGCGGCGGATCGCTCGTGACGCCCACAATGGCAAGCTCCTTCAGCAGGGCATCAAGAT
>CAZZZQ010000246.1:0-5797 GCA_964658405.1 uncultured Sphingomonas sp. | reverse complement strand
CCCCAAGGTCTACTTCGACCTGGAGCGTATCCAGAAGGTGCTCCAGCATCTGCTCGAGAATGCGGCGAAGTATTCGGCTGAGGGCAGCCCGATCTTCATCAGTGCAGAGATGGCAAACGGGGAGTTCGTCACCAGCGTCGCCGACCGCGGCGTCGGCGTGGACGATCTCGAACGGATGATGATCTTCGACAAGTTCTATCGCGGCCAGGGCCAGCGCTATCGTGTCCAGGGCACCGGCATGGGCCTTGCCATCTCAAAGGCAATCGTCGAAGCGCACAATGGCACGATCGATGTGACGAGCCAGCCGGGGCAGGGCTCGGTCTTCTCATTCTCGCTCCCACTGCAGGCAGCGCCGGGGAACTAATCTGCGTTCCAACTCCATCCGCAAAAAGGCCCGTTGCAGGAGTTCCCGCAACGGGCCTTTCTTACAAAAACAGCCGCCTACAGCTTAGGCAGCTGCGTCGTATCCCATCCGCCGCCAAGCGCCTTGATCAACAGAACGCTGGCATCCATCTGCCGGCGTTGAATGTCGATGTCATTGCGCTCATTGGTCAGCGCGGTGGTCTGTGCTGTGACCACCTGAAGGTATGTATCCAGACCGCCCTTATAGCGATTGTTGAAGATCTGCACCGCAGACTCCGCAGCCTCGGTCGCCCGATGCTGCTGCTGCGCCTCGCTCGTGAGGACGCGAAGAACCGCAAGATTATCCTCGACCTGCTGGAACGCCACCAGCGTCGTCTCGCGATAGTTGGCGACCGTCTCGTCATAGCCCGCCTTCGCCTGCTGCACAACAGAGCGGCGTCGACCGTAGTCGAAGATCGTCTCCGAGACCGTCGGTCCGGCAGACCACAGAATGCTCGAGGTCTTCACTAGGTTCGTGATGGTCGTCGCCTCGAGGCCTGCAGCCGCGCTGAACGACACGGTCGGATAGTAGGCGGCGGTGGCGATGCCAACGCGATCGTTTGACTCAGCCATGCGCCGTTCTGCGGCAGCGATGTCCGGTCGACGTTCCAACAGCTGCGACGGAAGCGCTACAGGGATTGTCGGAGGCTGTGTGATCAGCGGCGACTGATTGAGCGAAAAAGATGCGGGCGGCTTGCCGATCAGGATCGCAATTGCGTGCTCATACTGGGCACGGATGATCGCAATATCGCTCTCCTGCACACGCGCCGATTCAAGCTGCGCCTTCGCCTGGTCCACGTCGGACTTGGGCGATACCCCACCTTCGAAGCGGTTGGTCGTAATCCGAAACGCCTCTTCATAGGTCTTTACGGTGTCGGCGAAGAGCTTCTCCTGGGCGTCCGCGGCGCGTGCTTCAAAGTAGTCCACTGCAAGATCAGACTGCAGGCTGAGCAGCGCGGACTGGTAGTCCGCCGCACTGGCGGTCGCCTCCTCGCGGGCGGCACTGACCCCGCGCCGGATGCGGCCCCAGAGGTCAACCTCGTAGCTAATCTCAAGCGGCAGCTGCAGATCTCCGCCACCGATCCCGTTCGTGTTCGCATTCAGCGAGCTGAAGTAAGGCCGGTTCGACGACTCACGAAGTCCGCCGTAGAACGGAGCCACGCCGATGGTTGGCGCAAGGTTTGAACGGTTGTACTGGATCTGTGCACGAGCCTCACGGAAGCGAGCCTCGGCTGCCTTCACACTCTGGTTCTCAATCACAACCTGGGGCTCGAGAGCGTTCAGCTGCTGGTCGTTGAACATCGTCCACCAGTCGCCACGCAGCTTCGTGTCCGCCGGTTGGGCAAGCGTCCAGCCGGTGTTCTCCTTGAAGTTCGGAGCAAGTGGTGCCGCGGGCTTCACATACTTCGGGCCAACCATACAGCCGCTGAGCAGAAGCGTCGTGCCTGCCAGCGAAAGTCCGATGCGACGAATCATTGAGTACCTGCCGTTTTGTGTGGCTCCGCAATCTGAACCTTCTGTCCGCTTGCGAGCGAGTCCGATGGGTCAATAATGACAGCGTCGGCGGCGGTAACGCCAGAGCCGATCTCTACCGTCGCCCCGTTATCGTGCGCGATCGTCACCGGCACAAGGACCGCGCGGTCGTCCCGCACAATACCGACCCGCAGACCTTCACTCCGGAAGAGCAAGGTATTCGAAGGCAGCGATAGCGTGCTGCCGTGATCCGGCATCTTGAAATGCACGAAGACGTACGCTCCGGGCAGAAGCAGCCCCTTCGGATTGACGACGTCAACCTCAACATTCAGGGTGCGCGTCGCTGAGTCGATCGCATTCGAGTTACGGGCGATCCGGCCCTCGAACGTCTCCTTCGGATATTCGTCAAGCGTCAGCGTCGCCATCCCGCCGTCATGGATCGCCGCGGAGTAGGCCTCAGGGACCGACACGAAGACACGAATATCGCCGATCGCAGCCATATGGAAGAGCTCCTGCGGCGTCGTGTTTGCACCCGCTGCGATGAGCGAGCCGATATCGATTCGGCGTGCTGTCACGATGCCGTCAAACGGAGCGTAGACGTTCTCGAACGACTGCAGCTGGGCCAGTCGGCGTACATTCGCCTTCGAGGCCTCGACCGCTGCGAGCTTGGCCGCTGCATCGCTGACTGCCTGGTCCGTCTCCTGCTTCGAGACCGAGTTCGACTTAAGCAGATTCTGGTAGCGCTCCGAGGTCGTATCGGCCAGATTCAGATTGGCTTCAGAGCTCTTGAGATCAGCCTGGGCCACCTGCAACTGCTGGTCGAGCTCCGGGGTCTCGATCTGCGCCATCAGCTGGCCCTTCCTGACGTGCGCGCCGATATCGAAGTACCACTTCTTCAGGTAGCCGCTGGTCCGCGCATAGATCGGTGTATCGGTGAACGCCTGCGTGTTACCTGGTAGCGAAATCTCACCGGTCGCCGTCGAAGGCGAGGGGTGAACGACCTGTACCGTCGGGATCGAAGACACAGTCGTCTGCTTCACGAGAGCGCGCTCCGAAGCTGCCCGCGACATGATGCCAAAGGCGATGACGATCAGCAGTCCGATCACGACCACAATCAGCACAATCCAGACAACGGCAGGCAGCCCGCGCTTCGGTGGTCCGGGTTGGTGCTCCGTGGGGTTGGCATCCGACGGGGTGGTCATGTCTTCGTTTCGTTGCTCGGTCATCGTATCAGGCATCCTTGCTGTCTCCACACCGTCGTTCATGGTCATTAGTCTCCTGCAGCCATCTGCTCATGGGGCTGCGATTTCGTCTCTTCTGCATGTCCGGCCCATCCGTGGAGGAGGGCGAAGACAGCGGGAACAAAGATCAGGGTTGCCAGTGTGGCGCAGGACAGACCGCCGATGACGGCACGTCCCAGCGGCGCGTTCTGCTCACCACCTTCACCCGCTCCAAGCGCCATGGGAATCATGCCGATGATCATCGCCAGCGCCGTCATCATGACCGGCCTGAAGCGTGTTGCACCCGATTCAATCGCAGCCATGATGGGATCTCCATGATGCTCCAGCCGGTCTTTTGCAAAGGATACGACCAGAATACTATTGGCTGTCGCGACGCCCATGCACATGATGGCTCCCATCAGCGCCGGCACGCTCAGCGTAGTCCGCGTCACGAACAGGAAAAGCACGATGCCGGCGAGCGCGGCCGGCAGCGCCGTGATGATGATGAACGGATCGAGCCATGACTGGAAGTTGACGACGATCAGCAGGTAGACCAGCACAATCGCAAACGCCAGTCCGGCGATCAGACCAAAATACGAGGAGTTCATCGTCTCAATCTGACCCCGCACCCGGATGAAGCTGCCACGCGGAAGCGAGCTCTTGTTGGCATCCACGATCTTCTGGATGTCCTTGCCGACCGCCCCAAGATCGCGCCCCTGCACGTTGCCGTAGACATCAAGCGTCCTGCGGATGTTGTAGTGGCTGATGATCGGCATCTCGCTGCCGCGGTTGATCGACGCAACGTCTGCCAGGATCTCAGGCTGCTTGGCGGTCGCCGCTGAAAGCGGAATATTCTGCAGATCGTTCAGCGACTGGAAGTCATACTGGGGCGACTGCGCGACCATGTTGTAGTTCACGCCATTCTTGGGGTTCAGATAGAACATCGGCGTCAGCTGCGAGCTTCCGCTCAGAATGTTCAGAACGCTGGAGCCGACATCGCGCTGCGAGTAGCCGCCCTGCACAGCCTTGGTACGGTCGATGTTGATGTTGAGGGTGGGGTAGTCGTCCGGCTGCTGAATACGCAGATCGACCAGGCCCGGAACCTGCCTCATCTCCGCCAGTACCTTGTCGACGACCTTGCGGTTGCCAACCAGATCATTGCCCTCCACCTGGACATCGATCGGCGACGGCAGGCCGAAGTTCAAAATTTGCGTCACAATGTCGGCGGGAAGGAAGTAAAAGGTCGTTCCGGCAAACTCATGCGGCAGTTCATTCCGCAGCCGCTCGACATACTCGGCCGTCGGATGGTGGTCCTCTTTCAGCGAGACGAGAATGTCCGCGTCACCGGCGCCGAAGATTCCCGAGGTCGCGTGCTGCGTGTTCAGGGTACTGTACGGCAGGCCGATGTTGTCGAGAATGGTATCCATCTCGCCCTCAGGAACGACCTTCCGGATCGACTGCTCGACCAGGTCGCACAGTTTAGCGGTGTCTTCGATGCGGGTACCGGTGCGCGCCCGGACGTGCAGAATAAACGATCCATTGTCCGTGCTCGGGAAGAAGTTACGACCCAGAAACGGCACCAGGACGAAGGCCGCCAGGCAGGCCAGCAGGAAGATCGGAACGAAGAGCAGCCGCATGCCGACCAGCCGGCCAAGCAGATCCTCGTACGTCGTGCGAACACGCTCGAAGCCGCGATTGAAGGCTCGCTGGAAGCGCGCCAGCGGGTTCCGCGAAGGAACAGCATGGTGATCATGCGCCTTCAGCAGGTACATCGCCATCGTCGGGACCAGCGTACGGGAGAGGATGTACGACGCGAGCATGGCGAAGACGACAGCCTCGGCCAGCGGAACGAAGAGATACTTTGCAACGCCGGTCAGGAAGAACATCGGCAGGAACACGATGCAGATGCAAAGCGTCGACACCAGTGCCGGAACCGAGATCTGCGCTGCGCCCTCGAGGATGGCGTCGTTCAGCGGGTTCCCCTCCTCGAGATAGCGCTCGATATTCTCGATGGTCACGGTCGCGTCGTCTACAAGGATGCCAACTGCGAGCGCCAGACCGCTGAGCGTCATAATGTTGATCGTCTGCCCAAGCAGGCCCAGCACGATGATCGATGACAGGATCGACAGTGGAATCGAGATCGCAATGATGACCGTGCTGCGCCAGCTCCCGAGGAAGAGCAGGATCATCATGCCGGTCAGCACGGCAGCGATGATCGCCTCGCGGATGACGCCTTCGATCGAGCCGCGGACGAAGACAGACTGGTCGCCGATCGGGGTCATCTTCAGCTCAGGCGGCAGCGTCTGCGCGATGCGCGGAAGCAGTGCACGGACGCCAGCAACGACATCCAGCGTGGAGGCCGTACCCGACTTCAGCACCGTCACGAGAACGCCGCGGTGGCCATCCTGCCGCACGATATTCGTCTGCGGAATGCTGCCGTCGGCGATCGTAGCCACATCGCGCACGTAGGTCGTCGTCCCGTTCGTCTGCTTCAGCGGGAGATTTCGCAGCCCCTCAAGCGTGACCGGCGACGAGTTCAGGTGGATGTCATACTCTGCGAAGCCGATCTTCGCCGTTCCGCCCGGCTGAACGATATTCTGCGAAGCCATCGCGTTCAACACGTCCGACGGAGCCAGGCCGTGTGCCTGCAGCGCCTTCGGATCAAGATTGATCATGATCGTGCGCTGCTTGCCGCCGTAGAC
>CAZZZQ010000245.1:0-5810 GCA_964658405.1 uncultured Sphingomonas sp. | reverse complement strand
GCTTCGATATCAGCGCGGACGGCGTTGTAGGCGGTATAGACGGCGTTCGACTTCGGCGCGAGCGCAAGGTAGACGACGGCCTGTGCCAGCGCCAGCCCTCCCTCCGGCTGTCCGAGAAAGTGCATGGCGTCGCGGGCGGAGAGGCAAAGATTCAATGCCTCAGGAGCCGCCAGGCCAATGTCTTCCACGGCCATCCGGACGACGCGGCGGGCGACGTACATTGGGTCTTCTCCGGCTTCGAGCATGCGTCCGAGCCAGTAGAGGGCGGCGTCCGGATCAGAGTTGCGCACGCTTTTGTGCAGGGCGGAGATGATGTCGTAGTGCTGCTCGCCCTTCTTGTCGTAGAGCAGGACGCGCCGCTGCAGGGCCTCGGCGGCGAGCGGCTTGGTGACCTTCTTTTCGCCGCGCCCCTCGGCCAGCTTGGCTGCGACCTCGAGCGCGTTGAGCGCGTTGCGTGCGTCGCCGCTCGAAAAGGAGGCGATCATCGCAAGGGCATCGTCCTCGATCCCGACGCCGAGCGTGCCTAACCCTTTTTCGGCGTCGTTCAAAGCGCGCTGGAGCAGGCTGATGATCTGGTCCTCGCTCAGGGCCCGCAGCGTGTAGACGCGGCAGCGGGAGAGCAGGGCGGCGTTGATCTCGAACGAGGGGTTTTCAGTCGTCGCGCCGATCAGGCGGATGGTTCCTCGCTCGACATAGGGCAGAAAGGCGTCCTGCTGGGCCTTGTTGAAGCGGTGGATCTCATCCACGAAGAGGATGGTGCGGGAGCCGAAGCCGGCGGCGCGCTCCGCCTCGACCATCACCTGCTTGATCTCCTTGATCCCGCTCAGGACGGCGGAGAACTCGATGAAGTTGGCCTGCGTAACCTGTGCGACGATCTTTGCCAGCGTGGTTTTGCCGACGCCTGGCGGTCCCCAGAAGATCATCGAGGCGGCATCGTCCTTTTCGATCGCGACCCGCAGCGGCATGCCCGGCCCGAGGAGATGATCCTGGCCGGTGTACTCGGCGAGCGTCCGGGGGCGCATCCGCTCGGCCAGCGGTGCCTGGCGGGCGGTGTTCGCCGCGGCTGCCAGCGGCGATGCGTCGAAGAGGCTCATCGCCTGCTCCGTTGGCGCGCCGCTTCGTAGAGCAGCAGGCTTCCGGCGACGGCGGCGTTCAAGCTCTCGACGGCTCCGGGGCAGGGGATCGTCACCTGGGCGTCGGCGACTTCGAGCCACTCCGAGCCGAGGCCTGCGCCTTCGTTCCCGATAAGCAGAGCGCACGACCCGCTCATGTCCTCATCCTGGGCCGCTTTGACGCCATGCTCCTGCGCGCCGACGGTGGCGAGGAGACGGACGCCGCGGGCACGCAGGCCGGCGATCTCGTCGAGCGTCGCGCTGACGGCGGGGACGCGGAAGACGCTGCCGACCGACGCTCGCAGCGCCTTCTGGTTCCACGGGTTGACGGTTCCGGGACTGGTCAGCAGGCCGGTGGCGCCGAAGGCCTCGGCGGAACGGACGAGGGTTCCGAGGTTGCCGGGGTCCTGCAGGCCGCAGGCGATGACGATCAGCGAGGGTGAGCCGTCCGACGCGAGCACGTCCTCAAACTTAGGAACCGGCGGCACGATCAGGGCGGCGAGGCCTTGTGGAGACTGGGTTTCGACCACGCTGCGAAAGACGTCGTTCGCGAGGCGCAATACTTCGACCCCGTAAGGGACCCAGCGGGGCAGGTCGAGTCGCTCGCTGATAAAAACGGCTTTGAAGACCATCCCGCTGCGAAGCGCCTCGCGGAGGAGGTGTTCGCCTTCGATCGCGACCATGCCGCCGGAGAGTCGGGCCTGTCCGGTAAAGGCTGCCCGAAGCTGTTTGACGCGTGCGTTGGTGCGGCTTGTTACAACACTGGAGGTCATAGATAACCGTATCAAGTGTATGTCGTCTGCCGTGGTCGACCGTAAGCGGCTCGACCAGCGCGGCCAGAGATTGAGCCGGCAACGCTACTATGCTATGGTGCGAAGTTGTGGGGCTTTGCCCGCAACCTGTTCCAGGAGTTAGACATTTTGACGGCTGAGATTCTCCGCGTAAACCCTGACGAGCCCGAAGCGATGCATATCGACTACGTCGTCAATAGCCTCAACAGCGGCAACGTCGTCGCTCTCCCGACTGACACGTTTTACGGTCTCGCGGTTGATCCGGTGAATCTGCACGCCGTCGACCGGATCTACGATCTGAAGACCCGCGCCCGGCACAAGCCGCTCTCGCTGCTGATTGCGGAGGTAGCGCAGGCCTATGAACTCTCACGTCATCTGGATTCAGCCTTTGACCGGCTGGCCGAGAAGTTCTGGCCTGGTCCGCTGACGATCGTGGTCAAGGCGGGCTCGAAGCTCCCGCTACGGGTGACGGCGAACACGGGCAATCTTGCGCTGCGCGTCCCCGAGGCGGCGATCTGCCGTGCGGTGGTGGCGAAGCTTGGCCTGCCGATCACGGCGACCTCTGCTAATCTGAGCGGCCATCCGGAGTGCACGCACGCCCGTGGCGTCTTCGACCAGCTCGGCGACCAGCTTCCGTTGATCGTGGACGGCGGACCGACGGCGCGGTCCGTTGCTACGACGATCGTCGATCTGTCCGGCGGTGGGAATTCGTGGATGATCCTTCGCGAGGGTGCAATCCCGACCCACGAGATCGCGCTCGCGCTCCAGCACTAGCATCCGCCAGCGGGGCGGTTCATACTGAACGTCTGTTATCCTCCCCGTCCGGGCTGTTGTTCTTACGAACTCCTATGACACCTGCCAACTTCAACCAGCCTCGTCTCCGCACGCGCGTCCTCTCCGTTGCGCGCTGGTTCGCAGGGCTCATCCTGCTGCTGGCGATCGCCTGGTTCGCGTGGGTCTACCACGAGATCGCGACGGTCGCGCAGGAGGACCAGGCCCAGAGTGCCGACGCCATCGCGGTCTTCGGCGCGGCGGAGTACTCCGGCCGTCCCTCGCCGGTGCTGCACGCCCGGCTCGACCACGTCGTAACGCTCTATCGGAAGCAGATCGCTCCGTTGATCGTGACGCTCGGGGGCGGGGGTGATGAGAACTCAGGCCACACCGAGGGCGGCGTTGGCCGCGACTATCTGCTGGCGAACGGTGTGCCGTACGACAAGATTATCGCCGAGACCGCCTCGACCGACACGGAGCAGCAGGTGGATCGGCTGGTCGAGATCGCCCGCGAGAACAACCTGCGACATATCGTCGTCGTAAGCGACGGGACCCATCTCTTCCGCATTCGTACCCTTTGCCAGGACGCCGGCCTGGACGTCTATACGTCCCCAAGGCCAGCCTTTGGCCGGATCAGCAGCTACGACCTGGCGCAGCGGTACGTGCACGAGATGTTGAGCTACACCCTGTTGCGCCTGCATCTGACCGGTCTCCGTCTGGCCGGACACTAGCGCCTCTCGGCGGTCAGGCTTTCCCGAGATAGAACACTGCGAGCGCAGCGACGGCAGCCGCAACAAGGGTGGAGCTGAAGTTGACCAGGTCATTTCCCAGCCAGCCGCGTCTCTCCACGGTAGCTCCCAGATAGCTGTCGAAGAGCAGCCCGGCTACACCGGCAAGGAAGACGACCATTCCCGTTTCGACTGGGAGATAGCTGGTCAGCGCGGTCACGAGAACGATCAAGCCCGCGGCAGCGGCACCCAGCGTCGTCCCCGCGATGCTGATTCCGCCGTCGGTTCCTGCGGGGACCTCGCTCCATGCGGTGATGAGAAGAGTTCGGCCGCCGAGCGCCTGGCCCATCTCGGAGGAGACGGTATCTGCGGTGGCCTCCGCAAGAGCGGCCAGACAGGCGGCAAAGAGGAGTGGCGTGGACGACCCGGCGCAGAGGCCGGCAACGCCGAGATTGGCAACGACCTGGGCGGCGTTGCGACCACGCTTCGGCTCTGCGACCCCCAGACGCTCCTTCCGGCGACGGCCGAAACGGGTCGCGGCAAAGGTGAGGAGGAAGAGCGTGACCAGCGCGGGCAGTGCTGTCTCCTGCCAGGCGATTCCGTTGCCCCTGGCAAGAAGGATGTTGAAGCAGACCATCGCTCCCATGGCAGCACCCGGGCCGGTGGCGGAGCGAAGCATCCAGACCAGCAAGGCGAAGCTCGCGCTGATGCCTGCCGCAATCCAGAACCAGTGGGGCAGAGCGCCCATGCGGAGCAGAAGGACGGTTACTGCTATGGCCTTTGCAATCAGCAGGGCGCCGACAGAACCGGCGAGGAGTTCGGACTGGATGCGATCGCGCGCCGCAGAGATCATCTTTCCGGGGAGGTGTTTGACTCCGCTTGTCCAGCTCGTTCCGCGCATTTCGTGACCCGTCATCCAGCCTACTCTCTGTTGATTTACAATCGATGCTTGAGCATAGCCAACATGCGCACGACAGTGGGAGCAGTTTTGCACTTAGCAGGAATCGAAGCAGCCCGAATTGATGGATCAAGGAACTCCGTATCGCGCTCGGCGCGGTGCCTCATCCGATCGGCGGCCGTAGTCGCCTTCTCGGCAGCCTGCTTCACCTCGCTGATTGGCTGCGGCAATAACTATCGCCCGGTCGTCTCCGCAATCAATCCGGTTGGCCCCTCCGCCCAGCCGCAGAAGTTTGCAGTCGCCATCTCGAATACCGGATCAAATAGCCCTGGACTGGTTACAATCGTCGACTTTTCTGGCGATACCGTCCTGATCACGGCGAATACCGGCGTCGCGCCTCAATATCTGGTGCTGAACGCGGCAGGTACGACGGGATACACGATCAACGGTGACGGCACTCTGAATGTCTTCGACATCTCAACGTCGTTGATCACCAGCCAGATCCTCGAGACGACGCTGCTCTCCGGCGCGAATCCGATCAGCATCTTTCCGCAGGGTACCAACACCTACGTGACTGAGCAGGGACGAAACGCGATCGCTGAATTTCAGGGATCGCCGCTGACGCTGAAGCAGGAGCTCAGTGTTGTGAACCCGATCTATGTCGTTGGAATCTCCGGCGCCCCTCGCGTCTACGCGCTGAGCCAGGTTACGGGTGCAACCGCCGGCACGGCGACGGCGATCGACACGACCACCAACACGCCGACGGCTACCCTCGCGGTTGGGAGGAACCCGGTGTACGGGATTATGACTGCAGACGGCAAGCGCGCCTTTGTCATGAACCAGGCCGAGGGAACGGTCAGCGTCATCAACGTGCAGACGAACCAGCTCGATACGCTGCCGACGACGACGAGTCCGACGGCAACCAGCAAGATCACGGTTGGAACATCGCCCCTGTGGGCTGACTTTGCACCGACGCTCTCCGAGATGGTGGTCGCGAACGCGGGGAACGGAACGACCAACGGAACGGCGAGCATCGTCAGCATCCCGCTCTGCAACGCCGCGGCCCTGGTCACAAATCCGAACTGCAGCGCGACGAATCCGGTTGATGCGACCGGCTTTGGGACTGTTCTCGCCAGTGTGCCCGTTGGAATCAGCCCGGTCATGGTCTCGGTCCTGCAGGATGGAACCCGTGCCTACATTGCGAACGCAGGAAACGCGACAAGCAATGGTTCGGTCTCGGTCGTCAATCTCTCCACGAACACGGTGACGGCGACGATCCCAATCTCGGGCCATCCGGCGTATATCGCTGCGACGACCGGAACGCCGACCGGCAAGGTTTACGTGGTCTGTAAGGATACGAACTCCATGACCGTGATTCGCACCGATATCGATGCCGTCGACACGACCATTCCCCTGCAGGGAAGCGGTGTGTCGGTTCGTGTGACCGCTCAGTAAGCACCCTGCGAATGTCGTAGCAAATAAAAAAGCCATCCGCGAGGATGGCTTTTTT
>CAZZZQ010000244.1:1334-5820 GCA_964658405.1 uncultured Sphingomonas sp. | reverse complement strand
CGTTAACGCAAAGGCGATGGCGGAAGGGAGGCCTGAGCATGTCACCGAGACTGCACGAAAGTACCTTACCCTTGTGCGAGAGTTTCGGGCGAAGACAAGCTAGCTATCGGCCATACGGTGTATCGGTCGAGATCATCGGGCTAGCAGGCAGACTCCAGCTCTCAACCGGATCAGGGTGCGCCGGATCGAAGCGCGGCGTGTCCCGCATAAGGAACGCAGCCAGCGGCAATCTCTGATCCCGAATACTTTGTACGATGCACCGAGCAAGCTCATAAGCCCCATAGGAGTTGAAGTGCGTGTCATCCTTCAACTCCTCTTCCTGCCCCGGAAAAGTATTCGCCGGATAGTGAACGAAAGCCTTCAGCGTGCCCGCCTCGCCCATCGCCTCGAAGAGCGTCTTGCTCATTGCGTTCAGGTCAAGCAGCGCAACCTGCTGTTCTTTCGCGACCTCTCGCGTCGCCTCAGGATACTCGCCGAGTGTTGGAATGATATGCCCTGCCTCATCAAACTTGCGCCGGTTCATCGAGGTGACAAGAATCGGTGTCGCCCCATGATCGCGAGTCTGCTTGATGTAGCTCTCAAGCAGGCTCCAGTAGTCGGCAATCGACACAAACCCTGAACCCGGCTTCTGGTCATTGTGGGCAAATTGCACGAAGAGATAATCGCCCGGCTTGATCGTAGACATGATCTTCGCGAGTCTGCGCTCGGCAACAAAGCTGCGAATGGTCTCACCAGACTCCGCGTGATTCGCAATCGAAATTCTGTCGTTGAAGAAGCGAGGCAGCATCTGGCCCCACGCGGCCCAGGGTTCCTTATCCTGATCGACGACCGTTGAATCTCCGGCAAGATAGATCGTTGGAATCGAGTTGGTCTTTCGGATCGCAATGGAACGCACGCTCGGATGAACTCCGTTGAACTCCAGCGTAAGCTTGTTGTCCCAGTCCAATGCGCCAAGCTCCCTTGGCTTCAGCTTTACAGTTTGAAGATGATCGCTGGTTGCGTCCGGCTGGAGCGGGTCGTGGATGGGTGGCGTCCTGACATTGACCATGAAGGTTTGACGACGCACCTTGCCTGCGGCAACGGACTCCTGCTGCACCATCAGCCTGCGCGATTCCGCACGAATCGTAGTTGTCGAGGGAAGCCGACCCCCAAGCTCGACCGTGACCTCATACGTGCCGTCGGTTGCTGGAATCGAGAAGAAGAATGGCCTATCGCTTGAACATACGCCTCCGCTCACAGTCTGAGGAGCCGTTCCTAGATCGAATCCGAAGGGATTAGGTGTACCCGCCCTGAACGTTGTTGTCGTTGTAAGTTGTGCCACATCCGCGTGGCTCGGCCCACAGGTAAAGCTCATCGTCTGCTGTGCATTGCCGGTGGCAATCGCTCCTGGCAACACCACTGAAGCACAGGCGATCAGACGCAGGAAGGAACGAGCGTGAAGTACGAAAGCTGGACGGTTCTCAGACATAAAACGCTCCACAGAATAGGGCTGTTGAAAGCAGACGACCAAGCTGCTTTATCGTGCAGATTTCTAACCTGAAAAGTATTACCTATTGACTTACCTCCTGTCATTCCCGTAGATTCCAACTGCATCGCGAACCATCTCAGGGAAGACTGTGGAGCCATATCTGCGTGCGACAAAGCGAAGTGAACGGTCGTGGTCCACAATGAAGATCAAGACTTCCTTGGCTGCCCGCACAGGCCCGACACTGCTGCTTCTTTCACTCGCCGGATCCCAACTGCTTGCTCAAACTCCTGACCGCACAGACCCTGTTCGTTCCCAGCAGATTTCGGTGGTGCAGCAGCACTTCGTCGTCCCCCCGGACGATGCCCGCGTTATGATGCGCTGGTGGTGGTTCGGCCCCGCCGTCGTCAAACCGGAGCTCGAACGCGAGATCCTCGCCATGAAGGCCGGCGGCATCGGGGGCTTTGAGATCCAGCCGGTCTACCCCCTGGCACTGGACGACCCGGCGAAGGGCTTTCGGAACCTCCCTTATCTGTCGCCCGAGTTCCTGGACGACGTCGGCTTCGCCTCGGACACGGCCCGCCAGAACGGCATGCGCGTCGACATGACGCTCGCCAGCGGATGGCCCTATGGGGGCGCACACGTCCCCATCACGCAGGCAGCCGGGCGGCTCCGCGTCGTCGCAACCACCATCCCCGCGTCCGCCGTCTCCGCACCGCTTCCAAGCATCGGCAACGGCGAAGCCCGCGTAGCCATGTTTTTGGGCGATGGTTCAGCAACCACGTACGATCCCGCAAAGCTGAAGCTGATCGATGTCCACGCCTCCCATGAGCGCGCCGTGGTTACGCCCTCGCCGACCGAGCAGGTAGCCCTCTTCTTCATCTCGAGCCGCACCGGCCAGCAGGTCAAGCGCCCCGCAGTGGACGCAGACGGCTTCGTCCTCGACCACTTCGACAAGGCAGCCATCGAAACGCATCTGAACGTCGTCGGCGACAAGCTCATGCAGGCCTTCGGCGACCGTCCGCCCTACGCCGTCTTCAGCGACAGCCTCGAGGTCTATGGCTCCGACTGGACTCCCAGCTTCCTCGACGAATTCAAGCGACGGCGCGGCTACGACCTCACGCCCTATCTGCCCGAGCTCATCAAGGGAACCGACGAAGAGAGCCGCAGCATCCGCCACGACTGGGGCCAGACACTGACTGAGCTGGTCGACGACAACTACCTCTCACCGATCAACGCCTGGGCCGACGCTCACCACACGCGCTTCCGCTCACAGACCTACGGCGAGCCGGCCGTCTCCATGTCGAGCAACCGGCTCGTCGCCCTGCCCGAGGGCGAGGGCCCGCAGTGGCGGAGCTTCAGCTATACGAAGTGGGCGACCTCGGCGAGCCACCTCTACGACCGCCCCGTCACCTCCGCGGAGACATGGACCTGGCTCCACTCGCCGGCCTTCAGAGCGACTCCGCTCGACATGAAGGCAGAGGCGGACCTCTTCTTTCTCGAAGGCGTCAACCAACTGATCGGCCACGGCTGGCCCTACACCCCGCCCGACGTCGCCGATCCCGGATGGGCCTTCTACGCTGCCGCCGTCTTTGACGATCACAATCCGTGGTGGCCCGTCATGCCGGACGTCACGAAGTATCTGCAGCGCTTGAGCTACCTGCTGCGCCAGGGTGAACCTGCAAACGACGTTGCCGTCCTGCTGCCGAATGACGACGCCTACACCGAGTTCAAGCCCGGCCACGTAGCCCTCAGCACCGAGCTGACCCGCTACATCACGCCAACCCTGACGACACAAATTCTCGACTCAGGCTACGGCTACGACTATATCGACGCCGAGGCGATCGAGCACGTTGGGTTGCACCATAAAATCCTGATCCTGCCGCACGTCGATCGCCTCTCACCGGCTGTCCTCGCAAAGATTGCAGACTACGCAGCACGCGGCGGCAAGGTCATCGCGATCGTAACGACACCCGCCCATGCGCCTGGCCTCCAACATGCCACTGAAGAATCGAAGAAGGTAGCCGAGCTCTCCGCAAAGCTCTTCTCCGGCCCGCAGGCAACAGGCGTTGTCGTCCCCTCTGACGAAGCGCTCGGCGCAGCCTTGAAGGCCGCCATGGCTCCAGACGTCGTGCTCTCTCCCGGCCATCCCGAGATCGGCTTCATTCACCGCAAGCTCGCGGACGGGGATCTCTACTTCCTCGCGAACACCAGCAATCACGGCGTCCATGCGACCGCAAAGCTCCGCGCAGCTCATACGTTTGCATCATCATGGGACCCCTTCAGTGGAACGATGACAGCGCTCACCCCCTCGACAATTGAACTTAGCCTCGCACCGTACGAGTCGAGGGTCATCATCCTGAGCGACCAGCAGGGAAGTGTCGCTCCCGCCCGAAGGGCTGCTCCAGAAAAGCTACTCCTCGACCTCTCCCACGACTGGAAGCTCTCGTTTTCACAAGGCCCGGCAGCGAAGAATCTCTCGTCGCTGACCTCATGGACAACCGATGCGGGCACCCGCTACTTCTCCGGCGAAGCCATCTACACGAAGGACATCGACCTCACAGCAGCCCAGCTCAAAGAAGCCACCATCGCGCTGGACTTCGGCAAAGGCACGCCGATCGAAGCTGACCCAAAGCAGCACAACGGCACCAAGGCCCTGCTCGAAGGTCCGATCCGCGAGGCAGCAGTGGTCTTCATCAACGGGACCCGCGCCGGCTCGGTCTGGCACCCGCCCTATACTCTCGAGATCACGCCGCGGCTCCACGCCGGACATAATCACCTCGAGATCCGCGTCGCAAACCTCGCCATCAACGAACTAGCTGGTAGAGCTCTCCCGGACTATCGCCTGCTGAACAGCCGCTACGGCCAACGATTCGTCCCACAGGACATGGACAACCTGCAGCCCCTGCCATCCGGCATTCTCGGTCCTGTTCGACTCATGACCACCGGGAAAGGGAACTGATGCGCCGAGCGGCACTCCTGGTAATCATCATGGTCGCGGTCAGCACCTGCTCTTTCGGC
>CAZZZQ010000244.1:0-1324 GCA_964658405.1 uncultured Sphingomonas sp. | reverse complement strand
GGGAGACGGCACGACTCTAAACACACGAGCCATTCAGCAGGCAATCGACGCCGCCTCCACAACCCACGGGACGGTGATCTTTCCTGCCGGCACCTATCGCAGCGGTTCGATCTTTGTGAAGAGCGGCGTGACCCTGCGCCTCGACAAGGGCGTTACCTTACTCGGCTCCAATGCACTCACTGACTACCCGATCATGCCGACTCGAGTCGCCGGGATTGAGATGAAGTGGCCGGCCGCACTGGTCAACGTCTATGAGCAAAGCGGCGCAACCATCGAGGGCGAAGGCACCATCGACGGCGACGGGAAGATCTGGTGGGACAGCTACTGGACGCTCCGCAAGGGCTACGAGCCGCGCGGCCTCCGCTGGGCTTCGGACTACGACGCACAGCGTCCGCGGCTCGTCCAGATCTTCCGCTCCTCGGACGTCAAGCTTAAGGGCCTCCTGCTCCGGCGCTCCGGCTTCTGGACCGTTCACATCTGCTACTCGCACGACGTCGCGGTCGACGGCATCACCATCCGCAACAACGAAGGTGGCCGTGGTCCTAGCACCGACGGCATCGACATCGACTCCTCGAAGAAGATCCTCGTCGAACACGCCGACATCTCCGTCAACGATGACGCGCTTTGCCTGAAGGCCGGGCGTGACGCGGACGGCCTTCGCGTCAACGTTCCGACGGAAGACGTCATTCTGCGCGACTCCATCATCCGCTCCGGGGCCGCCGGTGTCACCCTCGGCAGCGAGACCTCAGGTGGCTTCCGCAACATCGAAGCCTACAATCTGAAGGTCCTTGGCCCGGTCCCCATCGGCATCCTGTTCAAGTCGACGCACACGCGCGGTGGCTTCGCAGAGAACATCCGCATCCACGACATGACGATGACGGATGTGCGCGTCGTCTTCCAGGTCAACACGAACTGGAACCCAAGCTACAGCACTGCTGTTATTCCGCCGGCAGAGAAGGACTATCCCGATTACTGGCGTGTCCTCTCGACCCCGGTACCGGCCGCGCAAGGCATCCCCCACTTCCACGACGTTCATATCTGGAACATCAAGGCGACCGGCGCGAAGACGGCGTTCGAGGTAGCAGCCTTTCCGCAGGCTCCCCTGGAACGCTTTACACTGGATCACTTCGAAGTCCAGGCCGCGACCGCAGGGAAGATCGAAGACGCAAAGGATTGGAAGCTCGCAGATATCTCACTGATGACGACGGACGGAAGCAAGCTGGCGTTTGTGAACGACCAAAACGTCACCGGTGTCGAACAGATTCTGTATGGAAAGGGCCATTGATGACTGTCTTCGGCAGATCCGCCTCTCTCGTTCTCATCG
>CAZZZQ010000243.1:0-5857 GCA_964658405.1 uncultured Sphingomonas sp. | reverse complement strand
CGAAACAGTGGATGATGAACTTCCGTGTGGCGAATCTGGACAAGTTGACTGAACAGCTTAGAGCTGCAGGAATCGCTGTCAAGGTGGACCCAACCGCCTACTCCTACGGCCGCTTTGCACATCTTCAGGATCCAGAAGGTAACCCCATCGAACTCTGGCAGCCGACGAAGTAAACCTTTGCTTGAACAGGAATGGGTCAAGGAGCAGATGTAGCAGCCCGAGGGTAAGCGCGTGCGAGTTGATTGGACAGATTAAGACCATAGCCTGCACGGCAAGGTGAAACTACAGAGATTCAGCAGGGATGACGTCGTCTTTCCGCTATTCAAACTCCTCACAGCTGCATTCGCTGAGACCAGGTTCTATTGTTTGGGCCTGCGGGAAAATGGAGTACAAAAGTGAATTTGAATAGACAGCACACTTGCCGTCATCGAACGTAATGATGATGCCGTCTCGTAGCCTTTGCGCTTCGATGACATGGGGTATGTGGCCAGATTCCATACTCCCAAATTATGCCTAAAACGACGTGTCTGCAGTCATCTGCAATACAGAGTGCTGGGATCAGACATCATTTTCTAAAGCCAGCTTTAGCTGGCTAGATGTGAGATCTCAAAAGTATTGTTTTGGCCTGCGCAATCAAAACGGCCTCGCTTGCTGTTTCGCCATCATAAAAGCGTAGTATTCAATCAGATCAAGCCAGACAACGGGATGATTTCATTCCACGCCGTCTTTGGTGCTCGACGCAGAACAATCCTGTTCTGCAGAACGCGGGGACCCATGACGCAGCCACTTTTTAAGAACCTTCTTTTACGCAAATTCGATGCTGCCCTCATTGCCAGGCTCGACCTTCGTCCCGTCGACCTGCCTCTCAACCGTGAAATTGAGATTCCTGGGAACCGCATTGATCATCTCTTCTATCTGGAATGGGGCATGGCTTCGATGACGACCACCTTCAGCGACGGCACGCAGGTTGAAGTTGCTTTGGCAGGTACAGAAGCGGTTTTAGGCGCCTCGGTCCTGATGGGAACAAAACTCAGCCTGAACCGCGTCTACATGCTGGTGGCAGGAAACGGGTACTCCATCCGTACCGCCGTGGCTAAAGCTGAGTTTTCGCGATGTGAGATGTTTCAAGATCTCACCTTGCGATACCTGCAAGCACAATTCATCCAGTCAGCTCAGACGGCTGGCTGTAACGCTCGCCATTCGGTGGAGCAACGTTTAGCGCGCTGGCTGCTTCTGTGTGCCGATCGCAATGGTGGCCAACTTCTGCCACTCTCGCATGAATGTATCGCCGATATGCTGGGTGCCAGGAGATCTTCGGTCACCATAGCGGCTGGGATTTTCAAAGCACAAGGGCTGATCGAATACTCTCGTGGCAAGATCCATCTGCTCAATATCAACGGTTTAGAAGCGCAGGCTTGCGAATGTTACAAGGTGGTCCGGGATCATCTGGCGGATTTTGCGGAGTATGACGCTGGAACTGGTTCTTCCTCCCTGATGGAAACTTCAATACCCGTTCTCCGGGACGGTCTCCACAAAGCTTCGAAACATCGGTTCACGCTCCCGATCAGAGTCGGTCATCTTTGAAGCTTGCTATGCTTCTTCAATAGCGATGAAGACCAAAAACATAGACCGCGAACCCATTTTGTGCCCCGGCTGCTCCAATCAAAGCGCGATCCGAGTTCAGCGTCGCGGGTTTGATCGCCTCTGGAGTGTTGCTGGATACTGGCCCTATCGTTGCGCCAATTGCGGTCACCACTTTTTGGCTCGGAATCGCTTTCAGAAAGCTTTAACTGCCCGCTAACCCATTGGGTACACGTTCCCGTTGCCTACGATAAGAATGTATTCCGCGTCTGCCGTCCGATTGCTGTGACCTGTTACATTCTTTCTACGGACGTAGAAGAAACGTAACAAGAGGGCCGAACAATGGCGAAACGCAGGTTTGTAAGCTACCTGAGGGTCTCAACGGTACGGCAGGGAACTAGCGGCCTGGGGCTCGAAGCGCAGCGCGCTGCCGTCGCAGGATTTCTGAACGGGGGCGACTGGACCCTGGTGCAGGAGGTTCTGGAGGTTGAGAGCGGAAAGCGCAATGACCGGCCAGCCCTCGCTACCGCCCTCAAGCTTTGCCGCAAGCATCGCGCTACGCTCGTGATCGCGAAGCTGGACCGTCTGGCCCGCAACGTCGCCTTCATCTCAAACCTCATGGAGTCCGGCGTCGAGTTCGTGGCTGTCGATATGCCCCAGGCGAATCGGTTCGTGGTGCACATCCTGGCTGCGGTGGCTGAGCAAGAAGCCGAAGCCATCTCGAAGAGGACCAAGGCCGCGCTCACAGCCGCAAAGCGCGGGGAACGAAGCTCGGCGGCCGCCGCGTCTCAGCTGAGCGCTTCGCAGAGATCGGAGCTGCAGCCCGCCAGGTGCGTAGCCAAAGAGTGAGCCAGGTCCGCTCGGAGCTCCTTCCTACGATTACAGCCATACAAGCCACCGGCGCGAGCTCGCTCCGCGCGATCGCGGCAGAACTTAACGCTCGCGAGATCCCTACGCCCCGGCGACGCGGGGAGTGGTCTGCGGTCCAGGTTCAAAGGGCGATGGAACGATAGAACCTAAGGTCCGTGATTTACTAACGCCGTTTCGCGGGATTGATGGTTGTTTCGCTCAGTGCTTGGGCACTCGGCACGTTGCCGGGTGGCGGATGCATTCGTCAGTGGCGGCTGACAACTCAACCCCAAGCTTCGAGCCAAATTTCCGTTTAGCCTCTAGTTGCCCTAAGGATCGAGAAACCGTCATTGCCCATGGATCCACTTGAAATAAACGAAATGTACCTGCGCTATCGCAGACGCTGTGGTTCACAATTTCGGCTGCCACAAACAGGCTTTTTGAATCAGGATTCCAGAAAACTCCACCAACGTTGGGGTCCTCCGGCACCTCGCATCGGACCGGATGCCCGAAGCTTTTCACGACGAGAGGCGTCAGGTCGCGGGATTGAATCTGGCCAGCAAACCGAGAGATGACGAGGGATCGATAAGAGCCGTTTGCTCCCTGATCGCTGGTCGTGACGAATAGCGCGTTCGAGTCTGGAGCCCATAGCAGTTCAGAACCAACACCGGCGCCAAGGTCGACAGTTGCGACCCCTAAGCGGCCCCGGATCTGCAAAATCACTTTTCCTTCCCCTGCTTCTTCTACGTACTTTGCAATCGCGGCTGACCGCCCATCCGGGGCGGAGAGGATCACGGGTGTGGGCGAACCTGCAATGCGGTCCCATATCGGTTTTGCTTCGTGGCTATAGAACCCTCTCGTTGCTGATTGCGCAGCACTATCAGTTGCGAAAGCCAGCAGCAGCCAACAGAGAATAAACAAGGGAAAAAGAGTATGACGGCGCACGATAGCACTCTATCAGCCCCGAGAAGGCGGGTTTTCGGCAGGAACGAGACCTCAAACTTGGCCGGTGCACGCGTGTACCGGCTGAAACGTCCGTTTCAGGGGTAACAAGCCGAACCGACCGATCACCGGCTGAATGGGTGGTTCCAGTGAGTACAGCATGTTTTCAGGGGCAGCAATCACTCAAGGGGCTATTCTTTGGAATGTGAGCGATCACATTCAAACCTTGTTCGGACCATCTGAAGATGGCTACGAGCTTCCACCTGATCCGGAACCCGGCGATGATGCGTGGCGCAAATTAACGTGGGTGATGTACCCACTTATGGTGGTTGCCATCTTCAGTCACGGCGCACTTTCAAAAACGTCGGATAAAGCTGTTTGGACCTTGTTTGTATTGGGCTCGCTGATCACGTCTGAATGGAGTCAGCTTAGAAAGCTCAGAACACGGCTCTATATCGGTGCTGCCGCAATTGTGCATTTCTGCATCATGACGTTTACCTATAGTTTGCTGGCTGAACATAGGCGATTGATGGCCATTATTCTGATCGCCGCTGTTGAATCTTTTCTCCTCGTTTTGCCAATCAGATTGCTGGCCATTAGAGATGAAAGATAGTGGCATCACCCACGACAACTCCGGTTGTCAGGGGTAGCGTTGGTCTCTACTGAGCCTTAACGCTCAAATGTGCGTGATATTGAGTGGGCTTTCCGTTTGGGGAGTAGATCCCAAACCGGCAGCTTTGGAAGGCTCGGAACAGACTTAATACAGGAATCTTGCGATCTGAACTCCCAACTGTCCCCATATGCCCATCCTGGCTGACTCTGAAAATGATCTCGATTTGTTGGCCAGCGGACGCGGGGTCTGAGATCTTGTGCGGGAGATCGCAGCCAGTAATCAACTTACGCGTCTGGGCGTCGTCCAGCTCAGGGATAGGCTCACCAGAAGTTGTGGTGAAGTGAAGGACAAGAGGCATCTCCATCTGTCGTGGAACTCCGTCCACCAAGAACGGCTTGAACTTATATTGCATCGCGACCTGCTTATCGAAGGGCGCAAGCTCTCGATTGTCGTCTGAGTTGTACGGAGAGGCTTCGCGGACCTGCCCGGTGCGATCGGTGATGGCGTGGACGATGAGGTAACCGTCAAGTCGGCCTTCGCGAACCGGAGGCCAGTGAACGTCTTTGGGTGCAGACTGGAGAAGGGCCTCTTCGGTGGCCGTGGATACGAGGCTTGTGAGAATGCGGTCGGAGGGTGCCGTCGGATTCGTGATCGTTAGCTGAGCACCATCGGGTTTCCAATCCTCAAGCGTTGTGAGTATGCCCTGCAGCTTAGTATCGTCGCGGGTGCTGACGAGGTAGGTGTGAGCAATCGACTTTTCATGGAAAGGACCCAGATTCTCAAGGCTGAGATAGTGGGTGAAATCGAGTGTGTATGAGAGGTCCTTGCCCAACGACTTGTTGTAGCAGACCTGAGCGAAGGTGAGGTCATCGGTAATGCCATTGCGCCGGTCATCGCGCTTGATGCAGTAATAGGCGGCAGCTGGAAAGTCGCCGTAGGTGTTGGGATGACCACGAAGGTCTTTCGCACGCGCCATTGGATCTAGCAGGGCGGCGACAAAATCCTGCGCCCACCCGGGATAGAAATCTCCTCTGTCGGTTTCTTGAACTTTGTCACCACTGACAATGAGGGTTTGGCCAAATTCGGGTGTTTCCAACTTGAGAGAATAGCTCGTTGGAGCTGCCCAATACAGCTCGATCCGACCATGGTGTTCCGTGGAACTGGAAGCCTCACTAGCAATTTCGAGGATGGCGTGAAACGGAGGCGCACCAGGAGTCGTGAGCACGTTAGTCGCAATCATGTGATCCAGCAATGCGTCATCTGCGGCGGTGTTCACGGCAGGCGTTTGTGCCGAGGCTGTTAGAACGCAGCACGCACAGGCCAAATAGGCTAAGCAGTTCAGTGAAGCTCGCATGGCAAACATGCAGAATCATAACAGCCAAAATTTTGTATTCCGCTGTCGAATTGGTTGGCGTGCCTGGCGCACCCATTCATAAAGTCGTCGAGGCTGTGGGTTTGTGGGACGAGCGCTCTTTGCTCGTTCCAAGCGCTTGCGCGTCAAATCCATAGCCTGCCTTTAGTGCTGCCCGCGCTTCTTCCCAGGCTGCGGCATCGGCGCGTGGGTGTCCGCTGGAGCAGGGGTGGGCGCAAGGAGAAGATGCTGCAGGTAGTCGAAGCGGTCGTTCAACGCCGCTACCTGCCGGGCAAAGAAGAAGTAAGCCGCGCCACCCCCCAAAGCCATGCCAAGAGCCAGGATGAGGCCGAACACGGTCCAGTTTTGGAAACGAGCTCTCTGATTGATCTGCTCGACCGCCGCCCGGGCGTGATACGCCGCCACGTCCAGCGAATGGATCGGCCCTTCGATCGCTTTCTCCAGGGGCTGCTTGAAGTCCTCCTCGACGACCTCCCGGATGCCGGCGGCGATGTACTTGC
>CAZZZQ010000242.1:0-5857 GCA_964658405.1 uncultured Sphingomonas sp. | reverse complement strand
CGGTGCCGGCGCGGGATAGGCGCGCTTCTCGGTCTTTGCCGGAGCGGCCGAGGCCGCGAAGATGGGCGAGCTGCCGACGGCGAAGGTCTTTTTGACGCAGCCGAGCTACACGAAGTTCTGGCAGGATATGGCGGTTGAGAAGCACCTGACCAAGGTCGAGGTTCCGACGCTTGAGGTTGGCGGCTGGTGGGACCAGGAGGACATGTGGGGGACGCAGGCGGAGTATGCCGCGCTGAAGCCGCATGACCAGAAGCACGAGGTCTTCATGGTGCTTGGCCCCTGGAACCACGGCGGCTGGGGTGGGTCAGGAAGGACGCTGGGAGATGTGAACAACGGCCAGCCGACGGGCGATGAGTATCGCAAGACGATCGAGGCTCCCTTCTTCGAGAAGTATCTGAAGGGAAAGCCGGGCTTCGACCTGAAGGACATGGCGAGCTTCCGGACCGGCGTGAACCAATGGGAGCGGTACGATGTCTGGCCGCCGGTGACGAACTTCAAACCGGCGAAGCTGTATATGACGGAGAACAAGGGCCTGAGCTTTACCGCGCCCGCCGGCTCATACGAGACGATTGCAGCGGCGTATGTGGCTGATCCGGCGGACCCGGTTCCGTATCGCAACCGGCCCATCCAGGCGACCTACGGTGACGGCTCGAAGTGGCGGACGTGGCTGGTGGAAGATCAGCGGTTTGTGAGTGGACGGAAGGACCTGGCAAACTTTACGACGCCGGTGCTTGATCACGATGTGACCGTAACGGGCGATGTGATGGCTGATCTCTATGCGGCGACGACCGGGACGGATGCCGACTGGGTCGTCAAGCTGATCGATGTCTATCCCGACGACGCTCCGGCTCCGATGGCGGGGTATCAGCTGATGATTGTGGATGAGATCTTCCGGGGCCGGTATGTGAAGAGCTTTGAACATCCGGAGGCGCTGAAGCCGGGCGCGGTGACGGAGTTCAAATACAGCCTGCACGGGGCCGACCACACCTTCCTGAAGGGGCACAAGATCATGGTCGAGGTGCAGTCGAGCTGGTTCCCGCTGTATGACCGGAATCCGCAGACCTTTGTTCCGAACATCATGACGGCTCCGGCGGACGCGTACAAGCCGGAGACGGTGACGATCTACGGCTCGGCGAAGTATCCGTCGCACGTTGAGTTTCTGATGCCGGAGTCCAAATAACGATGTCGATCAAGACGATCAGCAGCCGTGAGGTGTACCGCAACCCGTGGACATGGGTCCGCGAGGATGTGATTGAACGATCGAACGGGAAGCGTGGCATCTACGGGGTGATCGAGAAGGACCCGGCCTGCATCGTGATCCCGATCGAGTCGACGCCGGAGGGCGACTTCATCCATCTCGTCGAGCAGTTTCGGTACACCGTTGGCGAGCGCTTCGTGGAGCTTCCGCAGGGAGGCTGGGAGCGTGCCGATGTCGATCCGGAGGAGCTTGCGCGGGGCGAGTTGCAGGAGGAGACAGGGCTGACGGCCGGCCGGATGACGCTGCTGGGAACACAGTGGATCGCCTATGGCGTGATGCGGCAGAAACACCATGTCTTTCTGGCCGAGGAACTCACCCAGGGGCCGACTGATCGGGACGCCGAGGAGTCCGATATGGAGCTGCACAGGGTTCCGGTTCGGGAGTTCGAGAGCATGTTGCTGGATGGGCGGGTGAGCGACAACTGCTCCTCCGCTGCATGGGGGCTGTATCGTGTCTGGCGCGATCGTCAGGCGGAGAAGGCGCCTGTTTTGTAGCTCTTCCGGCTCCCGAACCTTCAATTTCGCTGCCCGCCTTCTCGGATTGCTGCGGGGCGCATCGTACCTTCCATAGCCCTGGGCGTTGCTGACGGGGTCAAATCATTGCGGCGGGACCGGACGGAAACGATTCGGTATTCAGCCCTGTTTCACCGAGGAGAGACGATGGCAGTGGAGACGTTTGACGCGATAGTGATTGGTTCAGGACAGGGTGGGAATCCGCTCGCGGCGGCGATGGCGGCCAAGGGCTGGAAGACGGTCGTGGTGGAGCGCGGCCCGGTCGGTGGAACCTGCGTCAATGTTGGGTGTACGCCGACGAAGACGCTGGTTGCGACCGCACGGGTGGCGTACCTTGCTCGTCGTGCGAAGGACTTCGGAGTTGAGACCGGGCAGGTGACGGTCGATATGAAGGCCGCGATCGCTCGGAAGCGGGAGATCGTCGAGAAGTCCCGCGGCAGCAGCTACAAGCAGCTGACGACGACGGAGAACCTCTCGCTGATCGAAGGAACGGCAACGTTCACCGGGCCACACGAGGTTGAGGTTGCGTTGAATGCAGGTGGGTCGAGGATTCTGACGTCGGAGCGGATTTTCATCGATACGGGATTGCGGAACGCCGTGCCGAAGATCGACGGGCTCGACCAGGTTCCGTCGCTCGATAACGCCTCGATCATGGAGCTGGAGGCTCTGCCGAAGCACCTGATCGTGCTGGGTGGGGGCTATATCGCGCTTGAATTTGCGCAGATGTTCCGCCGCTTTGGGAGTGACGTGACGATCGTCCAGGCAGGCAAGCGGCTGGCCGAGCATGAGGATGAGGATGTGTCGGCAGAGATTGCGAAGATCCTTGAAGAGGACGGCATCACCATTCTCCTTGATGCTCATGCGACGAAGGTTTCGGGGCAGGGTGGGGTGACGCTCTCTGTGAAGGTGGGGGATGCGGTCAGCGAGGTGTCGGGTTCGCACCTGCTCGTAGCGACAGGACGCACGCCGAACACGGACAAACTCGGGCTGGAGAAGGCCGGGGTTGAGGTCGACGAGCACGGCTTTGTGAAGGTCAACGAGCGGCTGGAGACGACGGCGATTGGGGTGTGGGCGATTGGCGATGTCAAGGGTGGCCCGGCCTTTACGCACATCTCCTATGACGACTTCCGCGTGTTGAAGGCGAACCTGCTGGAGGGCGGATCGCGCGTGACGACCGGGCGGCCGGTGCCGTACACGATGTTCATCGACCCGGAGCTTGGCCGGATCGGTATGACCGAGGAGCAGGCACGTAGGGCGGGGAAGACGATCAAGGTGGCGAAGATGCCGATGACGTCGGTAGCTCGCGGTTCGGAGTCTGCCGAGACGCGCGGGTTCCTGAAGGCGATCGTCGATGGGGAGACGGACCTGGTGCTCGGAGCGTCGATCCTTGGGGTGAACGGGGGCGAGGTGGCGACGCAGATCCAGATTGCGATGATGGGTGGGGTTACTGCTTCACAGCTGCATGACGGGATCTGGAGCCATCCGACGTGGGCCGAGGCGCTGAATAATCTATTCGGGAAGTATCAGCAGTAGGGTCGGATTGTCTTTGATCGACGAAGGGGCCTGCGTGGCCCCTTTGTCATCCTGATGCCCCCAGGCTGACACTGCAGATTCGCTTCTTGCATGACCGCTGGAGAGATCTCAGGTCGTGCCGGCGTGGTCTTCTAGGACGGGCGTCAAGGGAGTGGGGACGATGCCCATCTCGACGTAGATCGGCAGGATAACGGTACGGATGGAGCGGAGCTGCGTGGTGTACCAGGCTGCTCCGGCCAGGCAGGCGATGCCGCTGATGATGACCGCGTGCGGCGCTCCGAGGGCGTGGGCGAGGGCTCCGGCGAGCAGGCTGCCGAAGGGTGCCATGCCAACGAAGGCCATCGTGTAGTAGCTCATCACGCGGCCGCGCTTATCTTCAGGGACCAGCGTCTGGATGATGGTGTTACTGGAGGCGAGGCCCTGCATCATGCCGAAGCCGGTGACGAGCATCAGGAGCAGCGAGAGGGGGAGGCTGCGGGAGAGGCCGAAGAGGATAAGGCCGGCGCCGAAGACAAAGCCGGCGATCTGGATCTTGCCGGTCAGGCCGCGCACGGACTTGCGGAGCGCCAGCGAGATGGCCGAGATGAGGGCGCCGATTCCGGACGCTCCCATGAGATAGCCGAGGGTGTGCGGGCCGCCGTGCAGGATCTGCGTGGCGAAGATTGGCATCAGGACCAGGAACGGCATGCCCATCAGGCTCATCACCGCGAAGAGGAGCAGGATGGTGCGGATGGGGCTGAAGTTGGCGACGTAGGTCCAACCCTCCTTCAGCTGTTCGAACATCGAAGTTGTGGCGCGCTTGATCTCGGTCGCCGTGATGCGCATCATCAGCAGCGAGGCGATGACGGCCAGGTAACTGACGCCGTCGATGGCGAAGCAGTAGCCCTCGCCGACAGCTCCAATGATGATGCCCGCGAGTGCGGGGCCCACGAGCCGGGCGACGTTGACCATGGAGGAGTTGAGGGCGATGGCGTTGCCGAGATCCTGCCGGTCGGGTTTGCCAGTGCCGTCGCTGACCATCTGGACGAGGAAGGACTGGCGCACGGGCATGTCGAAGGCGTTAATGAAGCCCTGCAGGACGGCGAGCGCGATGATCTCGTGGATCGTGATGATCTTCGCCAAAGTAAGCGCGGCCATGACGAGCGACTGGACGGCTGCGGCGACCTGGGTCCAGACGAGCAGGTTGCGGCGGTTCATCCGGTCGACCAGGACGCCGGCGAAGGGAGCGAGGGCAAAGGTGAGGATCTGGCCGGCGAAGCCGACGATGCCGAGCAGGAGCGCCGAGCCAGTCAGCCGGTAGACGAGCCAGCTGGTCGCGATGCGCGTCATCCAGGTCCCGATCAGCGAGATGCTCTGTCCGGAGAAGAAGAGGCGGAAGTTCCGGTGACGCAGGGCTCGCCAGGCGTGGGCGTAGCGGCCGGGAGCCCTGAGGATCGGTTCAGCGAGAGGCGTCATGCTGGGGTTTAGATGTGCTGACGCGCGATTCGAACCATCTCGACGAGGGCGGTGCGGGTCTCGCCCGGGTTGGTGACCTCGCTGGGAAAATTGATGCGCGTGCCTTTCATGCCTTCGGCGGTCTTCAGGCGGAGGTAGAAGCCAAGGCGATCGACGGAGGTCATGGCGGCCTCGGTGGCCTCAAGCTGCGCGTGGGTGCGGGCGAGCAGGATCATGGATTCGACGTGGTCGGCGTTCATGTGCTCGAGGATCCCGGCGGCGGAGCCGGAGAGTGGATCGGGGGCCGCCTGCGCGTAGTCGGCCGCCTGAACCCAGCCCATAACGCCGAAGCCGCCAACGTAGTAGACGTCGAGGATGTCCATGCGGAAGAAGGAGAAGTCTGCGAAGTCCACCCAGTAGCGGGAGTTCTCGTGGCGTGCGAGGTAGAGCTCGCGGACGCTGGCCTTCTCCTCCTCCGGGACGACGAGGACGTTGCCGACGAGGGTGGCACGGGCTGCGCCGAGGGGGTCGCCGTCGAGCGATGGCTGCGTGACGAAGAGGCTGGCGCGAGGATCGGCCTTCAGGTTCTGGGTGTGCATCGCCATGTTGCTGATCAGAAAGAGGGGCCGGCCCGCGAGATCGAGCGCATAGGGCATCAGCGAGCCGAAGGGGAAGCCCTGCTGCTTGCGCGAGATGGTCGAGAGCGTCGCGAGGGAGTTGAGTTGGACGAGGGTGCGTGTGCGCTCGGCGTGAGTCGGCTCCGGGATAACGGGCAGTGCGGGACCGGTGTAAGCGTGCTGGCGTGGAGTGGACATGAGTTCCTAACGAAGTATGGCGTTCTGTGAAGTATGACGCATTGGGTAACGGAATTCAGATGGCGATTAAATGAAGCTGCCCACACCATCGGAGATGTGGGCAGTTTCCTAAGCTGAGGCTCGAATCGATCTACCGATGACCGCCGCCGCCGGGGTGACCGCCACCCTGGAAGCCGCCGCCGTGTTCGCCGCCACCTTCGTGGCCGGGATTGCCCATGTGACCCTGTGGGTCATGGGCTTCATTGGCGTGGAAGTGATTGAAGGGCTGTTCGCCGCGATTCGGGTAGGGGCCGTTGTAGCCATGG
>CAZZZQ010000241.1:0-5864 GCA_964658405.1 uncultured Sphingomonas sp. | reverse complement strand
GCGCAATCCACCCAGGGTCTGATCGTAGGCACGATCGAAGACCCGACCGGGGCAGCGATCAGCACCGCCGTCATTCAGGTCATCAACACGGACACCTCTGTCGTCCGAACGACCCACGCGGACGACTCCGGAAACTATGTTGTGAATAACCTGACGCCCGGGCACTACAAAGTGCATGTCGACGCGGCGGGCTTCAAGTCGACCGAACTCGACCAGCTCGTGCTGACCTCCCGCCAGCAGCTTCGCGCCAACGTCTCCGTACAGCCGGGCAGTGTGTCCGAGCAGGTAACGGTGGATGCCTCTTCAGCCGGTGCTATCGAGACCGAGACGGCGTCCATTGCGGCAAATCTCGATTCGGCCGACGTACGCAACCTGCCCGCAAACTACCGCGCCAGCGCAAGCGGTACGAGCCCTCTGAACCTGATCCAGACGCTGCCCGGCGTACAGACGGATACCGCGCCGAATAACGGAACGGGTGGCGGCTTTTCGATCCAGGGCGGCCTGCCCTTCCAGACTGAAGTCACGGTGGACGGCATCACGTCTCAGAACGCGACTTCGAACTCACCGCTGCCGAACGCCTTTCCTTCGGGTGAGTCGATTGCGGAGATTCGTGTCGATGGTGTACTCAACAATGCTCAGTTCGGCCAGCCGCGCGAGGTAACCACCATCTCCAAGGCGGGCACTAACCGCCTGCATGGCGGAATCTTCTGGTATCACCAGAACGCAGCCTTCAACGCCACGCCGTTCGGTGCGTTGTCCAAGCCGCGGCTGGTCGGCAACGACTTTGGCGGCAGCATCGGCGGTCCGGTCACGATCCCGCACCTCTACCACGGCAAGGACAAGACCTTCTTCTTCGGGACCTACGAAGGCTTCCGGCTTCCGCAGAGCGTTGCAAATCAGTACATCGTTCCGAGCACACTGATGAAGGCGGGAAACTTCAACTATCTCCCGGCCAACTCGCTCAAGAACCCCTTCAATCCCGGGACGTTTTATGCGAATAACACTCTTCCGAGCATCAACGCGGCGTCGCAGAAGTTCCTGCAGTTCTTCCCGGATCCAAACCAGGGCAATCCGGCGGCATTTCCAAACGGCGTCCCCAACTACTATGTAAATCAGGCGGCAGACCAGTCCTCGGACCAGTTCGACGTGCGCGGCGACCAGTACTTCGGCCAGAAGGCGCTCGTCTTTGCACGGTATACCTGGAAGAACTACAACATCGGTCTTCCTGAGCCGCTGCTGGTTCCGAACAGCCAGGAGACCATCCAGGACCGCATCCTTGTGCTGTCCGCGAACTACAACTTCACTCCGAAGCTGATCAACGAGTTCCGCTTCGGCTTCACCTTCGATAACACCGGGCAGACGAACGGCTTCAACGGACCCGGGTTTGCCCAGTCGACCGGCCTGCAGGGCCTGACGAACCTTTACTTCAATGGCGTCCCGGAGCTTGACTTCAACGCACTCTCCTCGTTGAACGCCGACCGCCTGACCTCACTTACGAAGTCCCGGACGATCCAGTATCTCGACACCGTAAGCTGGCAGCTGAAGAGCCACACCTTCAAGTTCGGCGTCGACTTCCGCCATGTCGAAGCGGTAACACCGCTCGGCTTCTTCGGCGCGGATAACTATGGAACCTTCGATTTTACGAGCGCCCAGTTTACCGGTCAGGAGTTTGCCGACTTTCTCGTTGGCACCCCGAACGTGACCGAGTATGACCAGGTAGCCGCGGATAACGACGGCAAGTCCATCTACTCAAACGCCTTCTTCCAGGATGAGTGGCACGCACGGCAGAATCTTGTTATCAGCTACGGTGTGCGCTACGAGTACCACCCGGCGTACCACGATCCCTCGGGCAATATCGGTAACTTCGACCCCTCCGTTGCAAAGTCCGGACGCGTCGTCTATCCGGCGGGCGGCGAGGGTGTCCTGTCGCAGGCGTTCCTCAACAGCTTCAATGGTTGCCCGATCGGCACCTCAACCGGTGTCGGCGCACAGAATGGAGCAGCCTGCACCCCGGTCGTTTCGAACACCCAGGCCGGACTTCCCTCCGGCTTGAGAACCGTTCCGACAAAGCGCTTCATGCCCCGTTTCGGCATCGCCTATCGCCCGTTCGGAAACGATCGCACGGTCGTTCGCGGTGGCTTCGGGATGTATGACATCACGCTGCTGGGCCGTAACTTTTACTCGCTGACCGGTACGCTGCAGTCCTACACCGTTGCCTTCCAGAACAACCAGACCGCGACCGGACCGGCCTTCACGTGGCCCGCAATCGGAGCCGGCACCGGCGTCAACAGCAACACGGCATCCTACGGCCAGGCCTACTTCGGCACGGCAAACGACATCAACTGGAAGGATCCCTACTCGGAGCAGTACTCGCTCTCGGTCGATCGTGATCTGGGCAACGGGTACGGGCTGCGCGTCTCTTACATCGGCATGGAGACCCACCAGTTGGTATGGGCTCCAAACCTGAACGACCTTCCGTACTCGAGCACAACCTCTGCCTACGTCCAGCCTCTCAGCACGCGGCCGTTCCCGAACTGGGGCCGCATCAACACCCGCTCCACCGGTGCCAACGCAAGCTATCACTCGGGGCAGGTCGAGTTCTCGCACCGTATGAACCGTGGACTCGAGTTTGACTCGACCTATACCTTCGCGAAGAACGTCTCGGACAACCAGGGACCGAACCAGAGCGGGTTTGCAGCTGAAAACGGCGGCGCACGCTCCTCGTACGCCTTCGACCGCTCGGTTGACTTTGGCAACGTCTACGGAACACGCCGCAACCACTGGAGCACGACGGTGCTCTACGATCTCCCGGTCGGACGGGGACGCATGTTCGGCTCGAACATGAGCCGCATCGCCGACCTGCTCGTCGGTGGGTGGCGCACCAGCAACATCTTCCTCGTCCAGACCGGCCCCTTCCTCTCGGCCTACATTCCGAGCGGACAGGCGGATCCTTCGGGAACCGGCTCCGGCCTGAACGGCGGCCAGTTTGGCGACCTCGGACACCGTGCCCAGAAGGTTGATCGTGTCGGCGCAGCCAAGCCCGCCAACCAGAGCCGGACGAACTGGATCAACACCGCTTCGTTCGTCTGCCCAGGCGCTCCAAACTGGACGCCTGGCAGCAAGTGCTACACCGGCGGTAATCCTGCGCAGGCCGGTGCTACGCCGCCGATTGGTCGATTCGGGAATGCACAGATCGGATCGATCGTCGGACCTGGAACCGTGAACCTCTCCTCGGGTCTCTCGAAGGAGTTCCCACTTGCTGAAGGCTTCAAGTTCCGCCTGGAAGGGACCTTCACCAACGTCCTGAACCACACGAACCTGAACGATCCGTCGCTCGACATCACCAACGCGAACTTCGGCAAGATCACGACGGCTCGCGGATCAGACTTTGGCGGAAGCCGTACCGGTCAGGTCTCTGCCCGGCTCGACTTCTGACCCCTCCCCAACTGTACTGCTGGCGGCCCGAGATCATTCTCGGGCCGCTGTTTTTTAGACCCAGCCACCGTCGACGACGTAGCTCTGATTCGTAATGGCCGCGCTGTCATTCGCCGCGAGGAACAGCACCAGTCGTCCGACCTCGTCGGGCAGGATCATTCGCTTCAGCGCCTGGCTGTCCAGGATCTCCGCTTCATACTCCTTCGTGAACCAGAGTTGCTTCTGCCGTTCCGTAAGAATCGCCCCGGGCAGCACGGCGTTGACGCGGATATTGTCGACGCCGACCTCGTGGGCCAACGTCCGCGTCATGCCGACGATCGCAGCCTTCGCAGTGACATAGACCGGAAGCCGCGTCGAGGGAATCTGCCACCCGATCGAGCTCATATTGATGATCGACCCATGACCGGCCCGGCGCATGTGGGGGAGAACCGCCTGGCACATGAAGAACTGGTGCTTCAGATTGACCGCGATGGTCCGATCCCACGACTCCGACGTCACCTCTTCGATCGTGTGCCGTGTGTCGTTGCCGGCGTTATTCACCAGCACATCGACGCCGCCGAAGGCAGCGGCGATCTCCGCGACCGTCGCTTGAACCGCTGGAATGTCGGTTAGGTCACAGGGATAGAAAACCGGCGCAGGGTCCCCGGCGACCTCTATCCTGCGGACGAGCGCTGCACCGGCCTCGGCCTGGATATCAAGGAAGGCGACCCGGGCCCCCTGCGCCGCGAAGGCTTCGACCAGGGACTCGCCGATCCCGCTGGCGCCCCCGGTGACAATGACCGCGCGACCGCGCAGGCTGGGGTAGGTTGCAAACGTGCTGCTGGTCGGCATTCTGAACGATCCTTTTCCACCGTTTAGTTCGTGGAAGATAAGGGTGCCACGATAACCCGCCAAAGTCGAGATCTGCGGCTTCCAATGCGCGTGGTGCTGCTGCCAAAGCACGCCGCATGGCGGTAGACTCTTGGACAATGACAACGGCACCCGCCTTCACGATCCTGCAGGACCATCAAGACCATGCGCACCGCCACCCGCATGAGGGCTTTTCGGAGTCGGCAGGCCTCGCCGCTCTGCTCCGGAAGACGGTTCGCGGCGAGGTCCGATTCGACGACGCCTCCCGCGCGCTCTACGCGACCGATGCCTCAAACTACCGCCAGGTCCCGATCGGCCTTGTGCTGCCGCTCGACACGGACGACGTCATCGCCACGATTGCGGCCTGCCGAGAGTTTGGCGCGCCGGTGCTCTCACGCGGCGGTGGAACGTCGCTGGCCGGGCAGTGCTGTAACGTCGCCGTCGTCCTCGACTTTTCAAAGTACATGCACTCGATCCTCGAGCTGGATCCGGCGACCCACACGGCCCGCGTTCAACCCGGTATCGTGCTCGACGCCCTGCGCAACGAGGCCGAGAAGCATGACCTGACCTTCGCACCGGACCCCGCAACGCACAGCCGCTGCACGCTTGGCGGCATGATCGGAAACAACTCCTGCGGGGTCCACGCCCTGATGGGCGGGAAGACGGTCGACAACATTGAGGCGCTCGAAATTCTGCTCTACGACGGAACCCGTATGCGCGTGGGTCGCACGACCGAAGACGAGTTGATCGAGATCATTGCCGCCGGAGGAAGAAAGGGCGAGATCTACGCCGGGCTGAAGCGCCTTCGCGACACCTACTCCACGCTGGTCAAGGCGCGCTTCCCGGATATTCCGCGCCGCGTCTCCGGCTACAACCTCGATCAGTTGCTCCCCGAAAATGGCTTCAATGTGGCTCGCGCGCTCGTCGGCTCAGAGGGGACCTGCGTCACAATCCTCGAGGCTCTCTGCGAGCTGAAGCCCAGCCCGCAGCACCGCCGCCTGATCGCGCTCGGCTTTCCAGATCCATTCATCGCGGCGGACCACGTACCGGCCGTCCTGGCCTTCAACCCCATTGGCCTTGAGGGCTTCGACGGTCTGCTCGTCGACTTCATGCTGTTGAAGAACCTCGTCGTGGACGACGTAAAGCTCCTGCCGCAGGGACGAGGCTTTCTCCTTTGCGAGTTCGGTGCAGACTCCTCCGAGGAGGTCGACGCGATGGCCGCTTCCCTGCTCGGAGCAGTAGCTGGCTTCACCAAAATTCCAACCGTCGCGCTCTACTCCGAAGCGGAGGCCGGACGGGTCTGGAAGGTACGCGAGGCGGCGCTTGGAGCGTCGGTCTTCGTGCCCGGCGAGAAGAGCGGATGGGAGGGCTGGGAGGACTCCGCCGTCCCGCCAGCAAGCCTTGGAGCCTACCTCCGCGAGCTCTTTGCACTCATCGACCGCTACGGCTATCGCACACCGATGTACGGCCACTTCGGCCAGGGGTGTGTGCACCTCCGTATCAGCTTTGAGCTCAAGACGACAGCGGGCGTCGCCGCCTATCGGCGCGCGGCGTTCGGCGAGGCGCACGCGATCTTCTCC
>CAZZZQ010000240.1:0-5876 GCA_964658405.1 uncultured Sphingomonas sp. | reverse complement strand
GGCTACGCCGGCAAGTCGGGCGGCGGCTATGCGGGCAAGCCCAGCGGCGGGTTCGGGGGTAAGAAGCCCTTCGGCCGTTCCGCAGGTGCTGGCGCAGGCAAGCCGGCCGGGACCTTCGACAAGTTCAAGAACAACGCCAAGCCGTTTGGCAATCGCCCTCCGTCGCGCAAGTTTCGGCCGGAGGAAGGTGAGTCCAAGTAATGACCGACCTGTTTCAACCGTCTGAGACCCCGAAGCGCCAGCGCCCCGTCATTGCAATCGACGGGCCTGCTGGCGCGGGGAAGTCGACGCTCGCCGCTTTCCTGGCGAAGCGCTTCGGCTTCCTCAACCTGGAGACGGGCGCGATGTACCGTGCGCTTGCGTTGAAGGCGGTTGAGAACGACTTTGCCTTTGATGAGGAGGCTCCGCTGCTTAGCCTGGCGGCGAGCACGCGGATTACGCTCGAGCCGCGGCTCGATGGGAATCGGGTACTGCTCGACGGAACGGACGTCAGCCGACGAATTCGCGATCAGGATGTGACCTCGGCGGCGTCGCAGATCTCGGTGCACCCAAAACTTCGCACGTGGATGGTCGACCAGCAGCGTGCGCTTGGAGCAAAGGGCGGCGTGGTGATGGAAGGCCGCGATATTGGGACCGCTGTATTTCCTGATGCCGAGGTCAAGATCTTCCTGGATGCGGCTCCGGAGGTTCGCGGCAATCGTCGCTTCCGCCAGGCTGTTCCGGTTGAGCAGTTGACGGAAAAGCAGGGCGCCTTGCGCCAGGCTCCGGATGCCCAGACGGATGAGGAGAAGCGGCTCGCCGAAGCTGCCGTGATCGCGGAGATGAAGGAGCGGGACCACCGGGATCGGACCCGTGCGGAGTCGCCGTTGCAGCCTGCTGCGGATGCGGTCATCCTCGATTCGACTGCGATGTCGCTCGATGAGGTGCTGGCTGCTGCCGAAGAGATCGTCCGCTCACATCTTCCCAGGTAATGTTCCGTTGAGTTGATGAATGGCTTAATGACTGAGAAATTGTCCCTTTTAGAAACAAATTTCTCTGGAGATTTTTTCGGACCTCGTGCTAACCTTTGCTCACTCGTTGAGACAGATTGGTTTTCTGGCATAGCTGTATTTGTACGGACCCCGATTTGGATCCAGCGGCAAATTCATCAGCACTAAGGAATATCAACATGGAACAGGGAACAGTGAAGTGGTTTAACGATGCCAAGGGGTTTGGCTTCATCAGCCGTCAGAACGGCGAAGACGTCTTTGTGCACTACTCCGCAATCAACTCGAATGGATTCAAGAGCCTACAAGAGGGCCAAGCCGTTCAGTTCAATGTCGTCAAAGGGCCCAAGGGCTGGCAAGCCTCTGACGTTCAGCCCCTCTAAAATCATTGCAGCAGGCGGCGATGATCAGAATTCACCGAGGGGGATGGCCATGGCTATCCCCCTCCAGCGTTAGACGCGTGAGATTTAAGTTGGTTTCTGACCAAATGTGTTATGGTTGTATTGTCGTTGGAAACAGATTGGTTTTCTGCAGTGGCTGTAGTGTACGAACCCCGATTTGGATATAGCGTCAATTTTGTAGCAAAAGGAAGTAACAACATGGAGCAGGGAACAGTAAAGTGGTTTAACGACGCCAAGGGGTTTGGTTTCATCAGCCGTCAGAACGGCGAGGATGTGTTCGCTCACTACTCGGCGATCGTTTCGAGCGGTTTCAAGAGCCTTCAAGAGGGTCAGGCTGTTCAGTTCAACGTGGTCAAGGGACCCAAGGGCTGGCAGGCTTCGGACATCCAGCCTCTCTAAGCTTCAACGCATCACCTAAGATTTCGGGAGGGACGGCTTCGGCTGTCCCTTTCCACGTTTAACCGCCGTTTTTCTGATCACTGCGGCGGTGCTGGGATTGGGAGCTCCGGCTCGGGTTTGTCCATACCGGGCAGAATGGTCGACGTCGTCTTGAACTTGCGATAGTTCGAGTTCACGGCCAGCAGGCTGCCGTGGAAGTTCAGGAAGAGCAGAACGCGGATATCGCCCCGTCCGCTGGCGGAGGCAGGCAACCAGACCTCTCCGTTGACCTTGGTCCAGTCGGCGGCAAAGCTTGAGTCTTTTTTGATATCGGCCAGCAAACCTCCGCCGACCTTGAAGGAGTTGACGAAACGACCCTGGAGCTTGCGCAGGGAGCGGTCCTGCTCGTCGACCCAGATGGTCCCGGTCATCTCGCGGAGCGCCCCTTCGAAGCGCGACTGGGTCTTTGCCTTTGGATTTCCGGTAAAGTCGACGACGATGGTGTTGCGGCCGTCCAGCGTGACGCGATGAGCGTTGGTAAAGCTGCCCAGCTCAAGAAAGCGGGAGACGGTGACGGTGTCGCGCTCGTCTACAGGCTTTCCCAAGCGCTCCTTCGCCCTGGCGATCTCCTTGTCGATCCGCTCGCTCTCCTTCTTCTGCTCGTCCGCAGATAAATCTTTGCCATTTTTGCGCGTGATTCGCCGGATCCGCGTTCCCGCAACGTAGAAGATGTCCGAGTCTTCGGTCTCGGTCTTCTTCACGCCGCCGTGGCCGTCGAGTGTCTGCTCGGTCGCGAAGGAGTGGTAGAGGTAGTCCTTGACCAGCGCCTCGGACCTCTTCTGGTGAGCCTCGACCTCGTGCATGAGGGTCGGAATGTCGGGGAGCGGCTGCTCGGATGGGGAGTCCACTGGAGCCTGCGAAAAGCACAGCGTGGAGCAGACGATAATCAGGCAGCCGAAGGATTGCAGTGCTCTCATGACCTCTCCCTCTCTCTATAGAGACGCATTGTCCCAATGCCTAGGATAGAGGGATATCGATTGAGGAACGATCATGGAACATTCTGCCCGAATACCGCACGAAACCAAGAATAATTCTGCTGAAAGGTCTAGCATTAACTGTATGGGTTGAATCGTCGCCCGGTACGTTACTGAACCGAGGAAGCAATGCCTGCCAAAACCTCCCCCCGATCTACTCCAACCCCTATCGCCTCAGTGGAGAACCGCATCGCCGACCGCGAATTAGTCTTCGACATCTTCCGTCGCTGGGGTTACCTCCAGAGCTGGCTTGATCCGCTTGGCCAGTACCTTCCGCCTGAACCATTTCCGGTGACCGTCCCCGAGGGTGAATTTGCTGCGGAGGCGCGCGGCTTCTACTGCAGCACCATGGCGATCGAGTTCATGCATATCGCCAACCCGGAGCAGCGGCAGTGGCTGCAGGACCAGGTCGAGCAGCCGACGAAGCGTCCGGACCAGGCTCACGTGTTGAGCCAGCTGATCCGTGCCGATCTCTTTGAGCAGGTGATTCAGTCCCGCTATCTCGGGACGAAGCGTTTTTCGCTCGAGGGCCTGACGGTACTGATCCCGTTCCTCGACCAGATTCTGGCGACTGGCTCGCTGACCGGCGTCGAGAAGACGCTGATCGCAATGAGCCATCGCGGCCGGCTCAATGTCATGACGAACACCATCGGCCGCTCGCCGTCGGAGATCTTCGCGAAGTTTGAGGATGTCGATCCGCGCAGCACGCTGGGCGGTGGCGATGTGAAGTACCACGTCGGTGCGACTGGTGAGTATCACGCGGCAGACGGCGGCGCGATCGCGCTGCATCTCGCGTCGAACCCGAGCCATCTTGAGGCCGTCAACCCGGTCGTCATGGGTCGCTCGCGCGCAAAGCAGATTCGCATGGGCAACGGCTCAAAGAACAAGGTACTGCCGATCATCATCCACGGCGACGCGGCGTTTGCGGGCCAGGGGATCACGGCTGAGGCGCTGAATATGGCGTCGCTGGCCGGGTACAACATCGGTGGAACGATCCACATCATCGTCAACAACCTGCTCGGCTTTACGGCGCTGCCGGAGGAGTCGAACTCCTCGCGCTTCTCGACCGACCTGGCCAAGCGCCTGCCGATCCCGATCTTCCACGTGAACGCGGAGGATCCGGACATGGTGATGCGAGTCGCGACGATGGCGACGGAGTATCGCCAGCGCTTCCACTCGGACGTCGTCATCGATCTCGTGGGCTACCGGCGGTACGGCCACAATGAGGCCGACGACCCGACCGTGACCCAGCCGCGCCGGTATGCGCTGATCAAGGATCGCAAGCCGCTATATCAGCTCTATGCGGAGCAGCTTGGCGTCGATCCGACGGACGAGGCGAAGGCTATTCAGGCCGAGTTCTTCGACGAGCAGAAGGCAGCTACGAAGATCGAGCGGAAGCCCCGCCTGGCGAAGCTTCCGGACTACTGGAGCGGTTATCGCGGTGGCGAACTCAGCGACGCTGATGAGCAGTTGACGACGGCCATCGATGCCGATCGTGTGCTTGAGCTTGCGCGCCAGATGACGAACTATCCGGCAGGCTTCCACATTCATCCGAAGGTGCAGAAGCTCTACGAGCAGCGCATCGAGATGGGTGAGGGCAAGCGATCGTTTGACTATGGGTCGGCGGAGCTACTGGCCTACGCTTCGCTTCTGACGCAGGGCACGCCGATCCGGCTGACCGGGCAGGACTCGCAGCGCGGCACGTTCAACCAGCGGCATTCGGTGCTGGTGGATACCGAGACCGAGGTCCGGTACACGCCGCTCGAGCACCTGACGGAGACGCAGAGTCGCTTTGAGGTGCATAATTCGCTCCTCTCCGAAGCTGCGGCGCTTGGCTATGAGTACGGCTACTCGCGTGACTATCCGGAGGCGCTTGTGCTCTGGGAGGCGCAGTTCGGCGACTTTGTGAACGGTGCGCAGATTATCATCGACCAGTTCATCGCATCGGGCGAGGCTAAGTGGGGCCTGCTCTCCGGTATCGTCATGCTGCTGCCGCATGGCTACGACGGCCAGGGTCCGGAGCACTCGTCGGCGCGTATGGAGCGGTTTCTGCAGCTTGCAGCGCACGACAACATGGTGATCGCACAGCCGTCGAACGCGGCACAGTACTTCCACCTGTTGCGCCGGCAGGCGATGCGTTCCTGGCGCAAGCCGCTCATCGTCTTTACACCGAAGAGCATGCTGCGCCACCCGGATGCGGCGTCGGTGCTGTCGGAGTTCTCGAAGCCGCGCTTTGAGAACGTGCTGCCGGATGACGACGTTGTGAATCCGCGCCGTCTGCTCATCTGCAGCGGCAAGATCGGCCATAACCTGCGGGTTGAGCGGGCGAAGCGCAATGACATGAGTGTCGGCATTCTGTTCGTCGAACAGCTCTTTCCGTTCCCTGAGAAGGAGCTACAGGCTGCGCTCGATCAGCATCCAAATGCGCCGGAGATCGTCTGGGTCCAGGAGGAGCCGGCCAACATGGGGGCTCACACCTTCGTGATGCCGCTGCTGCGCCGGATGGTCGGCGACCGGTCGCTGACCAGCGTCAAGCGGACTGCCAGCGCGAGCCCGGCGACGGGTTCAGCCAAGGCGCACGAGATGGAAGAGAAGACCCTGATTGATCTCGCGCTCGGCGCGCGAAGCTAAAGACTATCCCGGCTCCCTACTCTGAGGAGCCGGGATTGGTAATCTCTTTTGCGTAAATCTGGTGGGTGATGATCGGGGGCGTGTCGCTCCGATGCAGGGTGTTTACCTTGTCGCGAATGGCCGCGTCTGCTGCGGTGACGCGCTCGCGGGAGCGCAGATAGTCCAGCCACGACTCCATGATGAAGGTCTCATTCAGGATCTCTGCGTCGTTTGCGTCGCGGTAGATCCCCCAGCGCATCGCTCCGTCGCGAAGGCGGACGCCGCGCATCTGGTGGATGGCGCGGGTGAACTCGGGATAGTTCTCGACCGGGATCCGGTAAATGATCGAGACGCGGACCGGACCGGCGGTGGGCTCTGAATCCAGCACGAACTGAGGGGCGGGCCGCTTCCACTGGTAGGGTGTGAGGTCCGGCGGGGCTCCGCGCAGAATGTGGAAGCGCTGCGCG
>CAZZZQ010000239.1:0-5918 GCA_964658405.1 uncultured Sphingomonas sp. | reverse complement strand
CAGCGCTCCGATCTTCAACGCGGAAAACTACATCAACCGCGGGATGATGACGAATCCGGACTACCCGGCGCTGCAACCCTTTGTCTTCAATAACACCGTCACGCGGCGCTTCAACTACAACGACACGCTCTTCGGCCTTACGGTCAACATGAACTATCAGCATGGCGGCTCGAACTTTATGGGAGTCGACACGCTGCTTAAGCCGAAGCACGTCTTCGGCAACTTTGAGAACGTGACCGCGCTCACGTTGAACGTCAACTCGAACACCGATATTCAGGACGGTGGGACCCTCGGGCTGATGACTAATCACTATGGTCATGGCGATACAGTTATGTTCACCTCCACGACCAATGCCACGGGAGGCAGTCGCGGAGCCGATGAGCATAATCGCGTCTTCCGGGTCTTCTCCCAGTTCCATGGCAATAACTACGGTATCCAGATCGCAACGCTGACCAACGATGCGTTCGGGCAGGTCACGTTCACGCCGGCGAAGAGCAAGGACGGGATCCCTGTCGCCAGCCCTGGCCATGATCTTCACGCGTCGCTTGAGAACGGTCCGATCCTCGACACCAACCCGGTGAAGATCTACACCGCGGGGAACGTCGCCGACGTCGAGCGATGCACCTCAGAGGCCCCAAACGCCGAGTTCTACATGTGTGTGACCGGTGATGCCACAACAAAATGGAGCGAGCGCTACGGCAGGACCGGTCTGACAACGCTCACCGAGGACATCGCTGACGCGGTACCCGGCCCCGACGGAGTGCCGAAGGATCCCTTTGCGGCGGGCCCCGTATGTACAGACGCCCCCGTTGCCGATGCGAGCATCTTCAAAGCAGGCGCGCTCTTCACCATCTCCTCGGCCGGCGATAACTTCGAGCAGCCGGTCGTGCTTTCCGTCGGGACCAGGAGCATTCGGGCCTGCTTTGCAAAGCCGCACGCAAAAGGAGAGCTCCTGACCGCAGGTGGCGCAGTCGGTCATGCGCTCAGCTTCGCCAACGATGACATGGCCCCATTCACCGTTCCAGGCCTGGGGAACCAGAACGGCTCGACTCTGAGGCTGGGCTATCCGATCGTCGCCTCGCTGCCCGGCAACCTCATCCTGGTCTGGGTCAACTCGGCCGGGAGCGGAACGGAGCTGAAGTCCCGCGGCTTTACCGCCAACACACCAAAGCTGCCCGCGTCCTTCACCCCGGTCCTCGACCCCGCAACTCACGGAATCGTCTCCTGGAAGATCGATAGCCATGGGGACTACCAGGCCAACTCGAAGACCCACGAAGGAGCGGATGTTCTGCCTCCTCCCGGCATCTCGTTCAAAGGCAGCACCTGTACCGAGCTTCCGAAAGCTCACACGGTCTTCACGCCGATCAACAATAGTCAGGCCTCCGTCAGCCCTGTCACCGACAAGCCCGGCAACTGCACCTCGATCAAGATGACGATCCAGCACGAGTATCCAAACCCCGTCAGCATCTACCCCATGCTCTGGGCGCGCAGTAATCGTGACCCCAAGTTCACAGACTCACGCGAGATGCAGAGGAGCGATATGACAGCTTCAACCGACGGCTATATGGTTGCCGGCGGAGGGTCGCCAGAGTTCGCGGTCGGCGACCCCATCGAGTTCGGCTACTGGTGGCAGCAGTATGTAACCAGCGACATCTTTATGAGCCAGTGGGTCTCCAAGAGCCGCCGGTTTGGCAGCTACTTCAACATCGGCTTCGATGGCGTCTACAGCTCCGCGCTCATGCATCTCACGAACTACACCAACACGGCCGACTACTACGGCACGCCAGAGAACGGCTACACCCCAGGCCTCCACGGGGAAGGCCGGATGAGCGCCCCCGTCGGCTACCAGGTCAGCGGGCCCGTCAGCTATGGCTTCGTCATGGAGATTCCCAGACCACGGGCCGGGGCTTTCAGCGACGTTGGTGGACTACGCTTCTCCTGCGGCACCGGCCCATGCACCCACAATGTCTGGAACAAGTACGACTGGATCAACGCCCAGGGCAAGGATGGCGATCAGGCCGGCTTCCGGTACGACCCGGACGCGCACTCGCTTACCTTCTACAACTATCAGAACGGACTCTTCGTCGTCCCGGCCGGGATCCAGACAGGCACCATCCTGGCAGGCGGGCCGGGGTCTACCGTCTCGATCGACAACGCGACGCGCAACGACGGAAAGGGAGCTCTGCGCTCCGGAACCGTCCAGCCCACCGGAGTTCCAGACCTCCCCTGCGATCAGTCCCACCGCTTTACGCAAAATCCAGTGCCGGGCGGTCCGGGCGTAGCGGACACCTACCTCGTCTGCCTCAAAGACGCCCAGGATCAGTACGCCTGGCACACCCTCGCAATCGCGAAGTAGGCCTTATGCCATCGCATACAGACGGCAATGTTCGAGGTATGCCGTCTCATGGCTTGCGATCAACTCGACGACGCTGCTCCACATCCAGCCTGGAGCGTTGAGATTCTTCGACTGATGCTGCCCCAACTCCAGAGCCCACGCCTTACGCGTCGGCCGATCCATCTGCCGCGCATGCGCCCGGCCAACGACTCCCGCGAGATAGCTCGCCGCAGCGACCGCCTCAGCCCGCGTGAGCCGATCGATCTCCAGCTTCATATCCTGCGGCATCAGCTCCCGCATCACCATGGACTTGCCGAGCAGCCGGGTGGGCAGCATGCGTTCGCCGAGAAAGGGTGACAGGTTGCAGGCACCGGTGACGACGCGCTGCGCATGATCCTTCGGCATCTCGGCGTCGTCCGCAGCAGGAGCGGCGGCCTTGATGGCTTCCTTCAGATCCACCAGGCAATATCTCTGCTCACGCTTGCGCCCTACCCCCAGCAGCACGGCGTAGCGCAACCGTCCGAGGGAGCTACAGCCCTTCATCCAATACGCCGCATCAAGCACGCGGAGCTTGCCGCCAGCCTCTCGCTGCGTCAGCCCATTGATGAGCGTACGCACCTCGTCCTGCTCGAAGGCTGCATCAATCGCCGCACGCTCACCCTTCTCCAGGGCCCAGAATCGTTCACCCAGCGGGATACTGGGCGTGACATCCTCAATGCGCTCCTCAGCCAGATTCCGCCAGCTGCGATTCAACGAGCTCTTCAGCACCGTCTTGACCGGGCCGGTTGCCTGGCTTGCATCCGGCAGCTTTGCAGGAGCCGCCAGCGCCCGCCGATATCCTTCGACCATCTGTTCCATCATCAGCGCAGTCGTCACGCCTGGAAGATCTGAGCCCCGCGCCGCCGTCGCCAGTGAAAGGCCCAGCCGAATCAAGTCGTGCGCCGGATTGCCAATCACCGTCTGGTCAAGATCGCGTATCTCTATCTCGACCTCGCCCTTTGCGTTCGCGACAGGACCAAGATTGCCCGCGTGACAGTCGCCACAGATCCAGACCGGCGGACCCTGCGGCAGCCTGTTCCCCGCGCCGGTCGCCAGCCACTCATAGAACTTCAGCGTATTGCCGCGCACGTACGCATGTGCAGATCCAGCCATCTTCAACCGGCGACGCTTTTCGAGCACGGCACCGCGCTCTTCAGGTTTGATACTCAACACCTGTTTTCCCATAAACAGGTAGATGCACGAATTAACCGCGTTGTAACAAATTCAACCGGTTTAGCTCGGAAGAGCCTCGAGTGCCGCCTTGGCCTTGTCGTAAAGCATCTGCGTCTCGGACGATTGCTTCAGCAGTCCTTCGACGATATGTGCCGGCGCCTTGGACATGAACGTCTCATTCCCCAGCTGGCGTTGTGCTGCCGCGAGACCCTTTTCGAACTTCGCAAGGTCCTTCGTCAGCCGTTCCCGCTCGGCAACCACGTCGATCTGCCGCTCGTAGACAACGGCCACATCGAAGTCCGCAGTGCTTCGGGTGTTCTCTCCGGTCAAAGCAGCCGAAGCGAACTCAACCCCACTGACCCGCGCCAGCCGGGCAAGCAAGGCAGTATTGTCATCCGCCAGCGCAACGATGCGGTTATTCGCAAACACGATGATCGGCGCAGACTCCTTCTCCGGAACCGCCATCTCCTTGCGCAGGCCGCGCACCGTGACGATCATCTGCTGCAGCACCTCCATCGCGGAGACGCTGGCCGCGTCGCTTGCAATCTCCGCAACCTGCGGGAATCGCGTCAGCGCAATCGACTTTGCAGGCGCCGCGTTGTCGTAGAAGGCATGCCAGATCTCCTCGGTGATGAACGGCATGAAGGGGCTCAGCAGCCGCAGCGCCGCCTCAAAGACCGCCAGCAGCGTGGTCAATGCGGTCTTAGCAGCAGCCAGGTCCGCACCTTCACCGAACTCCAGCCGCAGCTTGACGATCTCGATGTACCAGTCGCAGAAGTCGCCCCAGAAGAACTGGTAGATCCCGTTCGCCGCCTCATCGAAGCGGTACTGGCCCAGTGCGGCATCCACTGCAGCCGTCGCCGCGCTCAGCTTCGAAAGAATCCAGCGCGTCTCAAGCGGCGCCCCATCGACCGCGAGCAGCGCTGCACTCAGCGTGCTCAGGTCGATTGAGATCCCGGCCTCCTGGGCGCGGTCGACGTTCATGAAGAGGAACCGGGCAGAGTTCCAGATCTTGTTCGCAAATGCCTTGTAGCCCTCGGTACGCGCCTCGGAGAAGGCAATGTCCGTCCCCGGCGACGCCATGCTTGCCAGCGTAAAGCGCACCGCGTCCGTGCCGAAGCGCCCGATGATGTCGATCGGATCGATGACGTTTCCCTTGGTCTTCGACATCTTCTGCCGATCCGCGTCGCGCACCAGAGCGTGGATGTAGACCTCGCGGAAGGGCACAGCATCCTTCAATTCGCGTGCCGATCCATCCGGCATGGGGACGTCCAGCATGAAGTGGCAGCCCAGCATGATCATCCGCGCCACCCAGAAGAACAGGATGTCGAAGCCGGTCACGAGCAGCTGCGTCGGGTAGAACGCCGCCAGATCCGGCGTCTTCTCCGGCCATCCGAAGACGGTGAAGGGAAGCAGGCCGGAGGAGAACCATGTGTCGAGAACGTCCGTCTCCTGCACGATCTCCGGCGACGCGCAATGCTCGCAGACCGTCGGCGTCTCGCGTGACACGGTAATTCCGCTGCATGCACCGCAGTGCCATGCCGGGATCCGGTGGCCCCACCAGAGCTGCCGCGAGATGCACCAGTCGTGGATGTTCCGCATCCACTCGTCGTAGGTCTTCCGGTACTGATCCGGCGTAAACCGTATGTGACCCTCATCGACCGCGCGAATCGCCTTCTCGGCCAGCGGCTGAATCTTGACGAACCACTGCTTGCTCAGCCGCGGCTCGATCACGTCCTTCGACCGGTCGCAGCGGCCGATCGAGTTCTGGTGATCCTTCACGGCAACGAGCAGCCCGAGCTCTTCCAGGTCCGCGAGAATCCGCTTGCGCGCCTCGTAGCGATCCAGCCCGTCATACGGCGAGCCCGGCAGCGCAATGTGCGCCGTCTCGTCCATGATGTTGAGATTAGGAAGGTTATGCCGCTGCCCGATCGCAAAGTCATTCGGATCATGCGCCGGCGTCACCTTGACCGCACCCGTCCCAAACTCGGGATTGGCCCAGTCATCCGCCAGCAGTGGAATCTCTCGATCGGTCAGGGGCAGCTTCAGCATCGTGCCGAGGTGCGCCGCATAGCGTTCGTCACTGGCATTCACGGCCACGGCAACGTCGCCGAGCATCGTCTCCGGACGCGTCGTCGCAATGACAATGGACCCGCTGCCATCCGCAAACGGATAGCGAATCTCATACAGCTTGCCCAGCTGATCCTCATGCACGACCTCAAGGTCGGAGATCGCGGTCTGACAGCCAGGGCACCAGTTGACGATGTAGGCGCCACGGTAGATCAGCCCCTGCTCATGCAGGCGAACGAAGGCCTCTTTGACGGCAACGCTCAGCCGCTCGTCCATCGTGAAGTATTCACGGCTCCAGTCG
>CAZZZQ010000238.1:0-5919 GCA_964658405.1 uncultured Sphingomonas sp. | reverse complement strand
GACGAAGCCCCAGTAGCGGCCGTCGAGGCTCTCGGTCCGGTTGTCACCGAGGGCGAAGATCGCTCCCGGCGGGACGATCAGGTCGCCGCCCTCGAGATGGCTGGGGAGCTCGGCGGCCCACTCGGGGGTGATCTCCTCATAGGCGCCTGGTTTGTAGGCGGGGAAGTCGTCACGGTAGGCGTTATAGGCATGGTCGGGATCGCCGTCGTTGATGGGCTTGCCGGCCTGCGGCTCGCTCTGGGCAACTCCGTTGAGGTAGACGATGCCGTGGCGGAGGTGGATCCGGTCGCCGGGGATGGCGATCGCGCGCTTGACCAGGAACATATTCTTCTCGCCCGGCTTCAGAAAGACGATGATGTCGCCGCGGCGAACCGCGCGGTAGGGCATGAAGAAGGCCCATGGAGCGGGCGGCGCCAGCGTGACACGGTCCACGACGACGTGGTCGCCGATGAGCAGCGTCTTCTCCATCGATGCGGAGGGAATCTCGAAGTTCTGAAAGATGAACGTCATGACGAAGAGGCCGACGACGAGGACGCTGCAGAGAGCGGCGAGCGACTCGAGAACGGTCTCTGCCTGTTCCGTGGGCTCTTCGGTGATGATGCTCGCGGGCTCAATGGTGGGGTCCTGCAGGGTCTTCGTCACATCATCTCCGCGGCTTCAGGTGACAGTGTATCTTCGATCATCGCAGCCCGGATGACCCGAAAGGGGCTAGTGGATGACGTGGAGCGTTCTGTCCCAGCGGGCGAAGTCTGCGAGGTGATCGATCACACTCTGCTCCAGCTGGGCGCCGGGCAGGGGGCCGCTCGCCCGGGGTGTCGCGGTGGGATCGCTCCGCTCAGACTGGCGGACTGAGAAGTAGACGAGGAATGGTTTGCCAACGATCGCAGAGGTGGGGACGAAGCCCCAGTAGCGGCTGTCCTCGCTGTTATTGCGGTTGTCGCCGAGGACGAAGTAGTGGCCGGCAGGGACGACCAGGTCGCCGTGGTCGATCAGGCCGCGCATCTGGATCCACCAGCGGGAGTCGATGCCCGGCTCGGCGCTCTGCATGCGGGGGAAGTTGTCGCGGAAGCTGTCGGGGCCGCTGGGGCGATAGATCGCGTAGGGCTCCACCAGCGGCTGGCCGGAGAGAAACACACGCCCGTCGCGGAGGCGGAGGTGATCGCCGGGGAGGCCTATGACGCGCTTGACGAGATGGAGTGTCGGCTCGATCGGGTAGTGGAAGACGATGATGTCGCCGCGATGGATCGGGGTTGGGGGAAGCGGGCTGGTTCCGAAGGGCGGGGGAACGATCTGCTTGTCGACGAGCAGAAAGTCGCCGATCAGCAGCGTCGGCTCCATCGAGCCGGAGGGGATCTGGAAGGGCTGCGCGGAGAAGCTGATGATGAAGATCGCCACCACGATGAGGTAGAGCAGCGACTGGACTGCATGAAGCGGGCCGCCAGGATACTGGTGGAGAGGACGCACGGGGAGCGGAGCGGAGCTCATCCTTCTTGGACCGCAGCTGGTTCGCTGGTGACTCCCAAGAGGAGCGCTCCGTCGGCGCGGAGCTTGATGAGCGCCAGCCGGGCGGCATCCTGCTGGGCGTGCTTCTTGGTCGGACCCTCGGAGGCGCCGAGGATGAGGACGTTTGGCGAGCCGTCTTCGGCAGGCAGCTCCGCACGGACCTCGACCCGGAAGGACTTGCGATGGTCGGGGCCGGTCTGATCGGTCAGGACGTACTGGGGCTGGCCGACGCCGGCGGCCTGAAGGTACTCCTGCAGCGCGGATTTGTGGTCGCCGATGGCGCCGCTGAAGGTGCTTCCGCCGCTGAGTGCGAGGTCCAGGTCGGGCAGCGACGGTGTAATCACGTGCTCCTCGATGAAGCGCTGCGCGGCGGGCAGACCCCCGTCGAGATAGAGTGCGGCGATCACGGCTTCGATGGCATTGGCGAGCAGGGCTGGTTTGCGGCGCCCTCCGCTCTGCTCCTCGCCGCGGCCGAGCCGAAGATGGGAGCCGAGGTTGATGCGGGCGGCGACGTCGCCGAGGTGTTTGCGGCTGACCAGCGAGGCTCGGAGGCGGGTCAACTCACCCTCGCGGGAGTTTGGAAAGCGGCGGAAGAGCGACTCTGCGACCACCAGGCCGAGAACGGCATCACCTACAAATTCCAGCTGCTCGTTGTCGCTCGCGGGGTCGTGGAGCGCCTCAGGGTTCGTCTCGTAGGAGAGCGAGCGGTGCGTGAGGGCGCGGGTCAGGAGGCCGGGGTCGGCGAAGGAATGTCCAGACAGCTGGCGCAGGGAGACTGCGGGCTGCGGATCACCGGTCTTTCGTTGACGCGTGCTCATGCGCTCCCCTTGTCTCTACTGTAACGAATCGAGGAGGGTTGTCGGCCGGATGGGACTCTAACGGGATACCTGCGGTGGGAGAGGATGGATACACCCGGAGACGCTGAATGGGGATCAGGGCTGGGGTGGCTTGGAGGGCTTGTAGGCCTCTTTTTCCGCCTTGCCGGAGGGATCGAAGGGCTCGTCGTCCTTGTCGCTGCTCGCCTTGGGCATGGCCTCGCGCTTTGGCAGGGCGAAGGGCTGCTTGATGCCGACCTCTGCCGCAGCCTTGGTGTCGGGCTGGCTGTCGCGGGTTGAGAGGGCCGCCTTGTACTCGTCGATCGCCCGCGGCCGGTTGGCCTGGATGTCGTAGAGGCGACCGAGATAGATGTGCGACCAGGCGAGAGTGCGGGGGTCCTTCGAGGTCTTCAACGTTTCCGCAAAGTGGGAGATGGCCTGGTCCGGCTCGCGCTCCATCAGGTCCAGCCGGGCGAGCAGGTAGTGGGCCTGCGGATGGTCGCCGTTCGGGTCGGCCAGGGCCTTTTCGGCAAGCTCCTGCGCGGTGGCGGTGTCGCCCTGCATCATCTTCAGCTCAGCCAGGCGGAGGCCGGTCGGCTTGACCGGGGAGCGGCGGACGACGTCATTCGAACCCTCGGGGAGGAAGACGATCTGCGAGTCGTGGTGGCGCTCACGCTCGACATCCATCCCGTAGACCATCTCGCCGATGTCTTCCTTCAGGCTGACCTGGTCCTTCTCCATCTGGCCGAGCTTGTCATAGAAGTACTCGGTGAGCACCCAGCCCTGGCGCATGTTCTGCTCGACAGCCTTGCGGCGGATGACTTCGGACTTGCGGTCATAGATCGTGGTTTCAGCTTCGAACTGCGCTGCGTCGGCGCGTTGCTGGCCGGTGCTGGGCCGAACCGGCTTGGGGATCCCAACATCCATGGTGCGGTCTTCGATCGCCTTGATGAGGCATTCGGTGAGCAGCGCGACGATGTCCGACTTGTGGGCGAAGTCCAGCGGGGAGTCCTGGACCGGCTTCAGCAGCGGGAGCAGGCGGTCCATGGCGGCGGCACGTGCGTAGATCAGCGGCTCGACCATGTAGTGGAGATAGGTGTGGCGGATCTCGTCCATGTGGACGGTCGGATGCTCTCCGCCGGTGGGCGAGGTCACGATGACGTAGTCATTCGCATAGATGCGGGCGTTGGTCGTCGAAGGGGCGAGCATGGGCTCAAGCAGCACGAGGAACCGGCGGCCGTCGTAGCTGCTGACCGGCTGATGCAGATAGATGTTGGTGTTGAGGATCATCCGGGTCAGCGGATCATGGATCTGGTTGACCAGCGCCTCATACTCCGGCCGGTACTTGATCCAGATCGCGTGCAGGTTGATGGCCTCGCTGAAGGTCCGAAGCAAGGGCAGGATATTGACCACCTGGGTCGAATCCGGCGGCATCTCCGCCTCGCTGACCGAGGGCGTCAGCTCTGCCGTTGGCGTGACGTAAAGGGCGAGCGAGACGTACTGCGCCAGGTTCAGGCCAGGATCGGTGAGGATGTGCTCGCGGATATAACCGCAGAGGGCATCGCGGCTCTCCCGGCCGGGGGCGGACTCGGCGAGGGCGGTATTCACCTCTTCGCGAACGTGCAGACGGATGGGATTCGACGCGGCAAGGTCAGCGTCGTAGCCGCAGGCGTTGAGCGCGACGGCGAGATCGAAGAGCGGTTCATTCGTCTCGAGCGTGATGGCAGAGCCGCCTGCCTCCGGCTGCGCGATACGAGCGGCGGGCGAGTTCGTAGCTGCCTTCGGCACCGGCGCAGTCTGGTCCTCGCTGCTGGATGAGGAGGAGGACTGGCTTTGTGCGGGAGGCTTTGCGGGAGGCGCACTCTGGGCCAGCGCTGGAAGCGTCAGCAGGGCAGCAGCAAAGGCAGAGAGGACGGGGCGACGGAAGGAAACGAACTTGATGAAAAAGGACACGATAGGGGTCGACGCTCGTCCCTAGCTTATGGGAGCGGAAGACGAAGAGGCAAGGCGCTGAAGGTTACTGAGGACCAAATGGGGGCTACGCGCGGACTGAAACGCCGGCGAAGGTCAGGATTACGTGGCCCCGGACGGGGGCACCGAAGACGCGTGCCGGTTCGAAGACGCTCAGCAGAAGCTGATCCGTCAACTGGGTCTGAACGGTGGTATCGCGTGGCCCGGAGACGATGGTGTAGTCGAAGACACGGCCCTGATTATTCACCATGGCATCGACCACAATGGTGGCATCGCGTCCGGTGACGATCGGCCGTTGCTGGTCCGCGGAGTAGAGATAGTGTGGTGCGGTCATGGCGCCCAGAGGCTCGTCGTTTGCCAGGACCGCAGGCGGCGCGGCGACGGAGCCGAGCAGGAGACCGATGCTTCCCAGCAGGACGACGGCGGTCGCAAAGCCGGCGGAGACCTGGATCAGCATGGGGCGGAAGGCGTTCTCCCAGCGCACGCTCAAGCCGTCAAAGATTCCGGAGAAACGCTTCGACCGCTCCCGGGAGATGGCGAGGCGCAGCTTCAAGCTGAGGTCTTCGGGGGCCTTTGCAGGCCGCAGCATGGCGAGTGAGTCCTGGATCTCTCGCCACGCGGCAAACTCGTGGGCGCACTCAGCGCACTCGTCCATGTGACTAGCGATCTGCTGCATCTGGTGGCCGGTCAGGGCTCCGTCGAGATAGGCCGAGAACGATGCCTGCGTGGACTCGCAGTGGGAGGTCATAGTCATCTGACGTTCCCTGCGGAGAACAGGATTCGATTTTCAGAGGAAACGGCACGCCGAGCATCCGCTTCGGCAACCTCGGTTTGTACCAGAACGGTACGGAGTGCGGCGCGGCCGCGGGTTAGGCGGGACTTGACGGTTCCCAGGTTGACGTCGAGGATCTCGGCGATCTCCTCGTAGGCAAAGCCCTCGATCTCGCGCAGAATGACGACGGTCCGGTAGGCCTCGGGGAGCTGCTGGAGGGCAATCTCGACCCGCTGACGGACCTGCGTCTGGACGGCTTGGTCGAAGGGAGAGTCGCGCTGGTCGGCGAGGATCGAGGAGAGTGAGGTCCCCTCATTCTCCTCCTCTGACTCGTAGCTCGAGTCGATGGTGATCTCCTGGCGCTTATGGCGGCTCCACCAGCGGCGCTGATTGGAGGCCTCGTGGAGGGCGATGCGGTAGAGCCAGGTCCGAAGGCTGGCCTCGCCGTGGAAGCCGCGAATGCTCCGGAAGACCTTGATAAAGACTTCCTGGGTGATGTCTGCGGCGTCCGCAGGATCCTGAATACTGCGGGAGATGAGGGAGTAGAGCGGCTGGTGGTACTGGGCGATCAGCTGGGTAAACGCCTCTTCAGACCCCGCTTTGAGGTCTGCCACGAGGGCAGCGTCTTCCGTTCTGATTCCGAGGGTTCCCGCCAGATCCATTGCTATTCCCGCCTGCATATCGGGTGCCCTTTACATTACGGATTCATGACACGGTACGCAACTGCTTGCGAGAAAACCTGCGCCGCCGACGGCCGAGTGCTCGCTCACTCTACGTTCTTAGACACCGGGGCAGGGGCAATAAGTTCCCGAACATCGCTATGAAGAGGGCCGGAAGTTTGACGAATGTCCGCGCGTC
>CAZZZQ010000237.1:0-5921 GCA_964658405.1 uncultured Sphingomonas sp. | reverse complement strand
CTTCGATGAGCTAAGAACCGACGAGAGATACGTGGCCCTAAGACGCAAGATAGGCGGTAAAGAACTCATCTGCGTTCAGGGGTCGATTGAAGTAATACCCCTGTCCGCAGTCGCAATCAAAGCCCTTCAGCGTCTCAACTTGCGATTGAGATTCGACCCCTTCCGCGATGACTCGCAGCGACATCGAGTGCGCGAGGGCAATGATCCCCTCGACGACCTTCGTCGCCTGGAGATCATCAGGGACCATTGCCAGGAACGACCGATCGATCTTCAACGTGTCGAACGGCAGCTGATATAGATTCTTGAAGGAGCTGTAGCCCGAGCCGAAGTCATCCATGTGCAGTCCGACTCCGAGATCTCTCAGCTCTTTCAAAATCCTGATATTCCGTTCAAGGTCGTTGATTACAACACTCTCTGTGAGTTCAAGACACATGATTCGAGGTGGAAGAGAAGCTTCCTTAAGAGCCTCAGCGACCTTATGGGCAAGGCCGTCCTGGGCGAGGTGTTGCGTCGAAATATTGACGCTCATCGTCAGCTCTAATTGAGGGTCCACCTCACGCCAGCGCTTCAGTTGAAGACAGGCTCTCTTCATCGCCCAGGAATCGATCAACGAGACCAGTCGCAACTCCTCGGCAACTCCAATAAAGTCGATCGGAGACAGAAGTCCAAGGCGCGGATGCTGCCATCGGACCAGCGCCTCGCAGCCGACGAGTTGCCCGGTGCGAAGATCGACCTGTGGCTGATAGACAACACGCAGCTGCTCATCCAGCAAGCCGTTGACCAGGCAGGACTGCAACTCGTTCCGGATCAGCAGGTCCTCCTGGAGCGTGTCGTCGAAGAGGATGACGGCACCGCCGCCCATGACCTTTGCCCGGCCTATCGCGAGATCTGCATTATGCAGAAAACTCTCCGGCGTCTTCAAATTGGCAGACGCCCTCGCGATCCCGATGCTGACCCCGATCTCGAGCCGTTCTCCGTCGATGTGGATCGGGAGAAACATCCTTTTCCGCAGCTCAAGCGCGATCGTTTGCGCCTCTTCCGCAGTTCGTATCTGGTCGAGCAGCACGACGAATTCGTCACCGGAGAACCGTGCGGCGATCGAATGACTTAGAGGACGGAGAGCTTGGATCGACTCGTCAAGCCGATGTGCAAGCGATGCCAGGATCTTATCGCCAACCAGATGGCCAAAGCGGTCGTTGACCTGTTTGAAACGGTCGATATCAATGAAGAAGACTGCAAAATCCCAGGTGCACGAAGCCTCGCTCTGTCGGATCTTGAGCGCAAGCCGTTCCTGAAAGAGCAGACGATTCGGGAGGCCTGAGAGTGGATCGGAGGTCTTGTCCTTCGTGACGTCCATCAACGATCCCGCGATTCTCTGCGGACTTCCATCGGGATTGCATTGCAGGATTCCCCGAGCGACCACCCAGCGCCACGAACCGTCGCTGTGGCGCACGCGATGCTCACTTCTGAAGCGCGGAGTTTCCTTGTTCTGGTGCTGATTCAGGGCGAGCTCGACCTGGGCACGATCCGCAGGGTGAACGCGATCCAGCCAGTGCTGAATGTCAGAGATCGAATGATGATTGCTCAGACCTAGAATCTTCTCCCATCTCGGGGAGTAGTACACGAATCCCTTATCGAGATCCCAATCCCATATGCCATCGAGCGTCGCATTGGCAACGATCGAGTACCGATCTGTCGTTCTTGGCTCCTCGGCCTTGGTCAGACCTGCCCGATGGGCTACCACTGCATCGGTGGCCAAATCGGCGAGGGTCCTGAGAACGGACTGCTCACGCGCACTGAAGGATGTCCGTGGCTTGGTATCCACGACACACAGGGTGCCTACGTTAAAGCCATCCGCCGTGCGTATAGGAGCGCCTGCATAAAAACGAATGTGTGGTCGTCCGCTCACAAACGGATTGTGGCAGAACCGTTCGTCTGTGCTCGCATCGAGGACGACCATCGGCTCATCACCCATGATGGTATGCGTGCAGAACGACCACTCTCGTGCAGTTTCACTCCCACTTAATCCGAAGGTGGATTTGAGCCATTGCCGGGACCTGTCTATGAAGGATACAAAGGCAATCTCAGTCTGAAACGTAGCAGCAGCCAATTGAGTCAGCCGATCAAACTCAAGGTCAGCCGCTGTATCGAGAATCGAAAGTTCATAGAGGGCGTTAAGGCGCTCCAACTCATTGGCCGGCAAGGGGAAAGAAAGCATTGCGGACTTCTCTGCGGTGCAATGTTGCGAAGGTTCGGGCATGGCTCACCAGGGAGCGACTTTACTGAATCGTTATTCTGTTACGGACATACAGGCCATCCAGATTGCGACTCACGCAACCGTTTTTCTATATTTCGCATTTAAGTGAGGTCCGCGACTAACAAGAGATCGGCCTTGTTTGGCTGAATGATCAACCTTGATATTTGTGTGCGCTATATAACAAAAGAAAAATCTGTCTCATGGCCAAACGATTCGGTGAGCCGAGGGCCCAGCGCACACAGGCACCGGAATCTGCAATCCGAGATGGGTGAAAATGCTTTCAAGCGCAGCAAGCTCTGCAATCTTCAGAAACGCCATGCTCGAATGAAGGGCAGGCTGCGAGCAGGAAAGTGGACTTTTTATAGGCGCAGTCGCGATCACTTCTGACTGTCGTGTATAGTACGTCCAAAGACTATGAAAAGCGTCCTTCGAACCAGCGCTGTTTGCGTTACGCCTGCACTCTGTTGTTCGTCCGCGTCTCTTTGTCGATAAACACCCCTTCCTCCCCCCAGCCAGCAGCGTTCTCCCGGTTCCGCACCTGCGGATCAGTAACGACGTTTTATACGGAATCGCACTTGCGCGTTTTGCATAGTTGACCAGTGTGAACAGGGGCAGGGAACGCGCTTCGGAGGCTCGCCCCAGCTCACTAACATGCATGATTTACAAGGTGGTTGAGGAGCATATGAAGCAAGCTTTCGCATGGGTTCTGTTCGCCGTTTCGTCTGTCATCGCCGTGGCTCAAGGGCCTGTTACCTCGCCTGAGACAGCGTTTGGCTTTAAGCCGGGCACCGACCGAAAACTGGCGGACTGGAAGGATCTAACGGCCTACTACAAGAGGCTCAGTACGGAGTCGGACCGCGTCCAGTACAAGGAGCTGGGGAAGACAACCGAAGGGCGGCCATTCGTAGCGCTGACGATCTCCTCACCTGATAATCTTGCGCATTTGGAGGACTACCGCAAGATTCAATACGCCTTGGCGGATCCGCGTTTGACCTCTGAAGAGCAGGCAAAGCAGCTCATTGCGAAGGGCAAGACGGTGCTGGTCGTGACCTGCAACATCCACTCGACGGAGATTGCAAGCTCGCAAAGTGCGGCGGAATTTGCCTATCAACTGGCCACGGGAAACAGCCCGGAGATCCAGTCCATCCTTCAGAACGTCATCATCGTTCTTGTTCCTTCGCTGAACCCGGACGGTCAACAGTTGGTCGTCGACTGGTACAAACAATATCTCGGCACACCCTACGAAGGAGCGAGCCCCGTCGTACTTTGGCACCACTACACGGGGCATGACGACAACCGCGACTGGTACGCATTTACTCAGGTTGAAACGCAGCTTACCGTCGATAAGGTCATCAACGCATGGCGCCCACAGATCCTCTACGACATTCACCAGATGGGCGCGTACGGCCCGCGAATTTATCTGCCGCCGTGGGTCGATCCGATCGATCCAAACATCGACCCGCTGCTCGTGTCGTCGATGAACGCAGTGGGCACAAAGACCGCACTCGAGATCTCCGAGACCGGCAAGCAGGGAGTTCTCACAACGGGCGTCTATGATTTCTGGTCCCCGGCCCGGGCGTACATGTCGTATCACGGTGCACTCAGAATTCTGACGGAGTCTGCATCGGTCAATATCGCGAGCCCGATTGAGATCCCGTTTGAGAAGCTTGATCGCGGGATCGGGTACGACGCGAAGAAGTCGGCAACGAACTTCCCTGATCCATGGAAGGGTGGCACTTGGCGCCTTGGCGACATCGTCGCGTACCAGATCGACGCGTTCTTCTCCATTGCTCATAATGCTGCGAGCAATCGCGAGCGGTTTCTGCAGGACTTCTACAAGATCAACCGAAATGCCGTGGAGCAGAAGTATGGTGGTCCCTATGCTTACGTGATCCCCGCGGAGCAGAGGGATCCTGGTGCAACCATCCGCCTCATTAATATTCTTCGACGGGGGCTGGTCGACGTACAGCAGGCAACCGCTGCCTTCGATGGCGGTGGAAAGCACTACGAAGCGGGCAGCTACATCGGTCCGCTGGCGCAGCCGTATGGTCCCTTTGCAAAGACCCTCCTCGAAATTCAGCACTATCCCAACATTGAACAGTACCCGGGCGGACCGTTGCGCCGACCATACGACGTAACAGCCCAGACGCTGCCCCTGCTCTTCGGCGTGGACGCTACGGCTGTGACGGATAAGTTCTCCGCGCAAACTGTTCCTGTCACCGAGGCCAAGGCGGCTCCTCAGCCAGGCAAGATAGAACGGGCGCCGGGCTATCTCCTCACCGATACTGCGAACAATGACTACTACGCGCTGTTTTCACTGCTGAAAGAGAATGTGGTGGCGTACCGGTTAACGGAAGGGTCCGAAGAGAAGGGAACCATTTACATTCCCCGGCAGCCAGGAGTCGAGGCTAAGCTGGCGGCGGTCAGCCAGAAGTTCTCGGTTGAGATCAAACCCGCGACGAAGGGAATCACCGGGTCGGCTTTACAGGTAACGCTGCCGAAGATCGCTCTCTACCAAAGCTGGGTTCCCTCGATGGATGAGGGATGGACTCGATGGATCTTCGATCAGAACGGAATCCCGTACACGCGACTGGTCGATGACGACCTGCGGAAGGGCGATCTGAAGAGTCGCTTCGACGTCATCATCTTTCCGGATGAGGCGCCGAATGCCATCCTGCATGGCGCCAGCGGTGGTGGCGAAGGAGGTGGCGGACCGAAGCCACCGCCGGAGTTCCGTGGCGGCCTCGGAGACGCGGGAATTGCGAAGCTCGATGACTTTACCGATCGGGGAGGCACAATCGTCTCGCTGAATAAATCCTCCGAGGTCTACGCTGGTAAGGACACGGCGGACGTCAGCAATGTGCTGGCCGGTGTGGCCGCGAAGGACTTCTACATTCCCGGATCAATCCTGCAGGTCGCAATCGATACCACCGACCCGCTCGGATTTGGCTCGAAGCCGGAGGTGCCGGTCTTCTTCGAAATGAGTCCCGTGTTCAAGACTTCGGGGTCAGCAAAGTCGGTCGCGTCCTACACGACGGACCACCCGCTCCTGAGCGGATGGCTGCTCGGCGGGCAGTACCTGAAGGGGGCGTCTGCGCTTGTGGAGTTGAAGCGCGGACGTGGCAATGTGATCTTGTTCGGCTTCCGACCGCAGTATCGCGCCCAGTCTGAGGTGACCTACAAGATCTTCTACAACGCTCTGCTCTTGGCAAGTTCGAAGCAGTCTGTCATCGGAGCTTCAGATGCAGCCTCCAAAAAAGGAGGTGAGTAATGGCCTCGATCCGGATACCGATGACGCTTGTTGCACTAGGCCTGTTGCTGCCGGGCTCTTCCTGCTCGATTCTGAGTGCGCAGGAGAGCGGAAGGCTCACCCTGCAGGATCTGCTTGCGGTCGAACCGATCGGCGAGAGCGCCCTCTCACCTGATGGGAAGACGATCGCACTCACCCGCTCGGGACAGATTGTGCTGATGCCATCAGAGGGCGGATGGCCTGTACCGCTCACCACAACGCAGGGCGGAAAGACCGGCCTCGCGTGGTCACCAGACGGCAAGCTGATCGCGTATGCCAGCCAGGGAAGCATCTGGATCGTTTCTGCCGGAGGAGGGAATCCGCGGCGTCTGACCAATGCGCCGGGGGACGGCGCGCTCAATCCCGTAATCAGCC
>CAZZZQ010000236.1:0-5957 GCA_964658405.1 uncultured Sphingomonas sp. | reverse complement strand
CCAGCTCCCAGGTTGTGACCGTTCCCGTGAAGCCGGTCGTAGGCTCTTCTAACCCGGCGACCGCGGAGCCGCCCGTCTCGCGCCCCTCTACGGCGCCCTGCACAGTCACCCTGTTCAGCGAGTTGAAGTTTGGCGACTACAGCGGGAAGCCGATCAACTATGCTCCTCCAACCGGATGCAGCGGCCGCTGGTCCAAGGTCGTCCTTACGGTCGACTTCACCGTGACTGCCGGCCGGCAATTTGACCGCACGGCGTCACTCTATCTCGGTAATGCGAACATCTTCTACGGTACAACCGCCGAGCCGCGCAGCGCGCTCAGCCCCTCCTGGCATGTTGAGCGGGATGTCACCGACCTCTCCGCCCTCTTCAAGACCTCACAAACGGGTCAGGCGATTGTGTATAACATCGTCGACTCGACCTACACCGGGATCATCTACGGAACGGCAAAGCTGCTCTTCTATCCGGCAAGCTGGCGCGATCCCGCCCCGATCGTGCCGGATGTCGTGGTCCCGGTAAGCGCTGCCAACAGCCCCTATGAACTCGACACCACGGCCAGCGAGGTGATAGCAACCGTTACCGCACCGCGAAATACCGAGAAGGCCTACCTCGATGTCATCGCACAGAGCCAGTCGAACGATGAGTTCTGGTACTTCTGCGTCCCGACGGGCGTCGCGAATGAGCTTGCAAGCTGCGGAAACACGGCCTTCCGCGAGACGGAGATTACGATCGACGGGAAGGCTGCAGGCGTCGCTCCAGTCTATCCGTGGATCTACACGGGCGGGATCGACCCGTACCTCTGGCAGCCGATCACCGGTGTTCAAACTCTGAACTTCAAGCCGTATCGTGTGGATCTCACTCCCTTTGCAGGCCTGCTCAGTGACGGGAGCCCGCACACGGTAGGCGTCAGCGTCTTCAACGCCAACAGCTACTTCCTGGCGACCGCAAACCTGTTGCTCTATTCCGATCACGGCACATCAGAGACCCGAGGCGGATTGCTCGAGAACTCCCTGAGCCAGGCGCCACAGCCGCAGGTCACTCAGAACCTTACGACCTCTGCCTCCGGCGCGACGGTTGGAACGGTGTCGGTTAGCTCGGATCGCTCCTTTTCGATCAAGGGCTATGTCAACACCTCGCATGGCCGCGTTGAGACTACCGTAGAGCAGACGGTCGGCTTCAACAGCAGCCAGACCTTCGATGTCGGCACGAACGACATTCAGAATGCAACGCAGATCAACACCGTCACCTCGAAGACGTCGACGCGTAACGGGCCGCTGGTCGAGGTCACGGAGAAGAACATCGCCTTCCCGCTGACCGTCGACTACTCCTATGTTGTAAACGCGGACGGCACCTCGGCACAGGTCGCGAGCTCCGATCAGCAGGATATTGAGAGAATATCTACAACGCTGAACGGGTTCCCGATCTTCTCGGGCAGTATGGCAGAACGAGTGACGACCGCTGACACGCTCAGCTTCAACGCCGCCGGATCTCTTACGAAGGTTGGCCCCGCAAAGAGCTCTGCAAGCTATACGAAGAAGGACTCGTTCGGAAGCTGCTACAGCAGAACGCTGGCTTCAGAGAGCAATGTGCTGACGAGTGTCGTCGATGGAAGTGCCTGCGCTCGCCAGTTCTGAGCCGCAGCTTATGTTCAGTTCAAGGCTGAGCGTCAAATCAACTGAAATGAGAGTCAAACAGGCGGTCCCGAAACCCGGGGCCGCTTTCTTTTGCCGCCGGTTCAGCGCCATTGGGAGTCGAGAGTCTGCTTGGTTTCGCCCCAAAGATTACTGTTTAGATAACTCACGCGTATTCCGCTAAGCACGTCGAGGGCCACACCTGCGTTTGGTAAGCTTACGAGTAACGATCTCATAAGTCCTTTAGTTTTAGCGTTGTACCCCGGAACGGGATGATGCTCTTTGAGTCAGTGGAAAGGCAGTTTTGCTCAGCACGATATTCGATTGGTTTAAGAACGTGCTCTCCGGTTCCAAGTACGCCACCTGCAACAACTGCGGAAAAAAGAGTCTGAAAACTTCGATGCTGCACTCCGATGTGGGTTGGACCTGCGACGAAAGGTGCTCTGAGTCCTTCCACGATAAGCTGATCTGGTAGAAGACTCCTACCCCTCCGTTCAATGAACTTAATCGCTGCGCGAGCTTCCGCCCCTCTCACAAAAAACGTGGGCGTGACATGGCTGACCCCTGCTAAGATGAGCGGCGGTTCGAAGAGCGAAGGTCCTATTCACGGTAATGCAACACGACTGCAACTCCATTGCAACGTGGCTCCTTGAAACTTCTCGAAGACCCATTGATTTTCAAGGAGTTACTATGTCCCCCGAACGTCCCCGGACACGGCGATGTGGCTTTTTGCTGCTCGCAATCATGCTCGTGTCTTGCCTTAGCTCAAGGCTCACCGCCCAGTTCGATTCAGCTTCTGTCCTTGGATATGCTCGCGACGCCAGCGGCGCAGCGATTCCCCAGTGCACCGTCACGCTCACCAATGTGGAGACCGGCATCAAGCAGACCGACAAGTCTGATAACGCCGGCCGATACGAGTTTCCCAGCGTCCACATCGGAACCTATCGCGTCGCCGCCGAGGCTACCGGCTTTGCACCCTCCGAGACTGCACCCTTCCGCCTGACCGTCAACGCCCGTCAACGAGTCGATCTCGATTTGAAGAACGGCACTGTCAATGAAGCGGTTACCGTCTCCAGTGCCCCTACCCTGCTCGAGACTGAGACCAGCTCCCGCGGCCAGGTCATCTTCGCGAAGCAGATTGAAGATCTTCCCCTGAACGGCCGCTCCTACGCCGACCTTGCTCTTCTCGTCCCCGGCGTCCGCAAGTCTACGATCGAAAACCAGACGACCTCAAGCCGTGAAGCCTCCTTCAACGTCAACGGTCAGCGCAGCGCCTTCAATAACTTCCTCCTCGATGGTCTGGATAACAACTCCTACGGCACTTCGAACCAAGGCTTCGGCAATGAGAACATTCCTCCTTCGCCTGATGCCGTTGGCGAGTTTCGTATTGAGACCGATAACTACTCCGCCGAGTATGGCCGCGCCTCCGGTGCCGTCATCAACACCAGCATCCGCAGCGGTACCAACCAGTTTCACGGGCGCGCATGGGACTACCTCCGCAACACGGCCCTGAATGCCATCGGTCCGTTCCAGCCCGCAGGCGGCATCAAGCCCGTATTCATCCGCAACCAGTTCGGTGGCACCTTCGGCGGCCCGATCTATAAGGACCGCACCTTCTTCTTCGTTGACTATGAAGGTCTTCGCCAGATCACACGTGCGCTTACCCAATCCACCCTGCCGACCGCAGAGCAGACTGCCGGTACCTTCGTCCTGCATACTACCTCGGGCGCTACTCGTCCGATCGCACTGCGGAACCCCATCACCGGCCAGGTCTACGCAAACGGCGTCATCCCAACCGGCGCCATGACCCCCTTTGCGCGTGCTGTACTCGCCGCGCTTCCGGCAGCCAACGTTCCTGTCTCGGGAACCAACGGTTACGCCAACAACTACCTCATCACGCCCCGCGGAACGGTCAACGACGACAAGGGTGACATCCGCATCGATCACAAGTTGAACAGCAAGCTCTCGCTCTTCGGTCGCTTCAGCCGTCACAACGCCACCATCGTCGACCCCGTTCCAATCCCGGGCCAGGCTGGCGGTAATGCCAACGGTAATGTTCACATCTACAACCAGCAGGTTGCAGCCGGTGCTACCTACGTTCTTAACTCCAGCTCCCTGATCGACTTCCGTATGGGCGTCGGCTGGAATGAAGGCGGCAAGACCCCCTTCGGTCTGGGTCAGCCCAGCTTGCTCACGGCGAACGGCATCACCAACGGCATCCCGACCGACCCCGCGATCTCCCGCTACCTGAACGGTCAGGCAGTCGGTGGCGGATTCTCAGCGTTCGGTTCGCAGACCTCCAACCCCCAATTCCAGAACCCCTTCGTCCTAAACCCGAAGGTCAACTACACGCTCGTTCACGGCCGTCAGAGCTTGAAGTTCGGCTACGAGTTCCAGTCCATCTCGACCGCAATCGACGACTTCAACCCCGTCTACGGTTCTGACACCTACTCCGGAGCGTTCGCCGCAGTCACTGCAACCTGCGCCACCAACGTCAACTCCACGACGGCAGCGCCCTGCACCCCGACCGATGGCATCAGCAACTACTCCACACAGATCGCCCAGGCCCGCGATCTTGCCGACTTCATGTTCGGCAATCGCAGCGCCTACCAGCTCAACAACTATGTCGTCATCAACCTGCGCCAGAAGATGAACTTCTTCTACGTCCAGGACGACATCAAGCTTCTGCCGAACCTCACCATCAACGCCGGCCTTCGCTACGAGCTGGCAACGCCGCAATACACGGACGGCAACCACCAGGCGAACTTCGACCCCACCACCAACACCCTCATCCAGGCGACGGACGGCTCGATCTACAACCGCTCGCTGGTCAACATGCAGTACAACAACCTCGCCCCGCGCATCGGATTCTCGTACAGCGCAGATGGCAACACCACGGTCCGCGGCGGCTACGGAATCAACTACACGCAGTTCAACCGTGAGGGTGGAGAGAATCTTCTCGCCTATAACGGCCCGTATATCGTTGGCGCCACCATCAACCAGCTCCCCAGCGCGGGTCTTTGCACCAGCGACACGCAGGATCAGACGACCTGCTTCCGTCAGACCCAGCAGGGCTATTCAACGACCCTCGTATCGCCCTCTGCCTTCAATCCTCTGAAGGTCCAGTCGCGCTACATCCCCCGCAACAACCCCACCGGCTACATCCAGACGTGGCAGCTTTCCATCCAGCGTCAGCTGCCCGGCAATGTTGTCCTTGACCTCGGCTATGTCGGCAGCAAGGGCACTCACCTGATGGTGCTGGGCGATCAGAACCAGGCGACCGTTGATACCTTCACCAGCGCTACGTGCGGAATCACACCGACCTTTACGAACGGTGTACTGAACGGCCAGGCAACATACACCACGAGCGGCTGCCCAACCCTGCAGAGCCGCCGGCCGATCTCCAACTTCGCAGGCATTGAAGTTGCAACCGGCATTGGCTACTCAAACTACAACTCGCTCCAGTTCAAGGCGGAGAAGCGGTACGGCAACGGCCTCTACCTGCTCAACTCCTTCACCTACTCTCGCGGCTTCGATCTCGCTTCCGGTCATCTTGAGACCGCGAACGGTGACAACTCGCGCGTCAACATCCAGAACCTGGCCAGCAACTATGGTCCGTCGGGCTACGACCAGCCGCTGAATGACACCACCTCGATCCTCTACGACCTCCCGTATGGCAAGGGCCGGCGCTTTGGAGCTTCCGCTCCCAGGCTCTCGCAGCTCGCCCTCGGCGGTTGGCAGATGACGATCATCAACTCCTCTACCAGCGGCCTTCCGCTCAACCTCAATTACTCCGCCAGCTCCGGCTTTGCTGTAGACAGCGGTCTCCTCACGTACCGTCCTAACGTCGTTGGTCCGGTGATTGCCTCTGCCTCCAACCGCGTCAAAACCTCCACCTCGGTCACTGGCTTCTTCAACAACGCCAATGTCCAGGTCCCGTACGCGGTCAATGCACCCTTCGGGAATGCGCAGCGCAACTCGGTTCGCGGACTTCCCTTCAACCAGCTTGACCTGGGTCTGCACAAGGCCTTCCCGGTCTGGCGCGATGGTACCGTGATCGACCTGCGTGGCGAGGCCTTCAACATCCTCAACCACGTAAACTACGGTGGACCGGATACAAACCGCAGCAACAGCACCTTTGGCACGATCACGACCGCCTTCCCGGCACGTCAGCTTCAGGTTGCTGCAAAACTGATCTTCTAACCTGCACCGACCGTACTGGGAGCTTCAAAAGTCGTGAATCTTACCCGCCGTTCTCTCCTCCAAATGGGCGCTGCCACCGCAGCCGGCAGCGCCCTCAACCCTTCCCTCAACGCACTGATTCCTCAC
>CAZZZQ010000235.1:0-5994 GCA_964658405.1 uncultured Sphingomonas sp. | reverse complement strand
GCAACAGCCAGAGGCGCAGCCGCGACAGCCACGGGAACCACGTTCTCAGCCCGAACGAAGACCGGCGCCACCGCTCCCGTCGACCGGCGAATCTGCGTCAGGAACCGGAGGATCTCGCGGACCGCCTCCTCCTGCTGCTCGTTCGCATGGAACGGCCCGGCCCCCGCAGTCGCGACGACAAGAATGCCCAGCAGATCCATGTAATCGACCGCTTCATCCTCGCGCCGGATCACCACCTGGACGAGCGACGTGACGTCTCGCCGGAACGACGGATCGATCGCCAGCCGGGCGGAAAAGTGCGTCAACGCCTCGAGCGATCCGGCAGGGATGCCGCGATCCAGCAAAAACTCCCGGGTCGTCTCCACATCCTCCGGAAAGCGACGCGAGACCTCACCAAGCTTCGATAACAAAAACATAAGGGATCCAATTCTTGCTCCGTGGAGCACCACGAGCAGACAGGTCGCGCTGATCGCATCTGTCTAAGCAGATTCTACTTAGACCCTCCCGTCCGCACTTCAGTAGCAACCCGAAACCGGACCGCAAGTTGTTGAGAGCGCACCCGTTCGTCCGCGAAAACCTGATTGACGGCTTAGCTGCCTCGAAGCTCCCGAACGAAGCCCTCAATCTTAGTGCAGCCCTCCGCAAGTGGCGCACAACTTAAAGCGTGTGACAGCCGCCGCGTTCGCACCTGGCGAAAATGGCGTTTGCAGTAGGGATAACCGAAGTTGCCGATAACACCGACTTTCCGGGAGATCCTGGACAAGTTGGAGATACGCCAGGAAAGCACTCCTTTTCTTCGCGCACCGGCGTATTCTGTTCACACTCATCCGCGTCCCCTGGGAGCTGCGCCATGAAGATTGCGATTCTAATTGCCCGCATCCTGCTCGGCCTCGTGTTCTTCGCATCGGGTCTCGTCAGCATCCTGAACCTCGGGAAGATGGGCGGCATGCCGGCCGATGCGACGACCTTCCTAACGCTGATGGTGGCGCACAACTACACGAAGTTTATTGCGGTGCTGATGCTGACGGGCGGATTGTTGCTTTTGGCAGGCCGCTTTGTCCCCATTGGACTCGTGCTTCTAGGACCCATCCTGGTGAATATCCTGCTGTTCCATATCCTGTTTGGAGTGCCGGGTATCCTCACGGGGTTCCTATGCAGCCTGCTGGAAATCTTCCTGATCTGGGTTTACTGGTTCAGTTTCCGGGGGCTCTTCACGGCTGCGCCCGCTCGGCGAGGCTTGTAGAATCCGGGCCCGGCACATGCTTCGTAAGTGCTCACAGCTACAGAATCGTCAGTCGTCGGCCAACGCTGAATACCGATTGTCGGTTCTTCAGAAAAAGGGTTTTCGGCGCCTTGACCAGACCGCACGTCCAGATCCGTTCTTTCCGGAAACACCGACTTTGCGGGAACGATCCTCGACAGGGCGTTATAGCCTGTCGGCGGGTCCGTGCTCAATCCTCCTTAGGAGGAGAGTTCAGAGCTGAGACGCTGTAGTGATCGAAGGTGACCTGAAACGGCTGCTTGCCTGGTGCTGCAGCAACCATACCGATCTGAACGGGCACAGTCGGCGGGAAATAGGCAAGCCGTAGCATAGACCATTTCTGACCATCGAGAGAATAGGAGATCTGCACCGTGTCGTTGTAGCGTTGCAGCCGCATCCAGATCGAGGAAGGGCTGTCCGTGCGAGGCAGTACAGACCAGTCCGAAAACTCGCGCGTGACGACAGCACTGATGTTCTGATGACCGTTCACGAACTCGATTCCGGTCTTGATCCAGTTCTTCTGGTCCACCCGAATCATGAGGCCGGCCTGATGGTAAAGCTCACGATACTCGCCGTGGATGCGAACAATCGCTTCAAAGTTCCCGGAGCGCGTTTCGTACTGGAACGGCCCATTGTCCCGGATAAAGCCGTAGTGCGTCACCCGCCAGTAGTCCGTGCCGGCAGGCACAGTTTCCGTCAACGTGTCAGCGGTATCTGCGGATTTCTGTGGAGGATTGTTCCAACGACGCGATGAACTCTGAGCAATCATTGCTGTGGACACCATCAAGAGACATGCACCTGTACGTAATGCTGACATGAGCGCAGTTTTTCACACGCATCAGTCGCTGGCAAGCCGACGTATCGTTAGCCATGCGCTCGTTCCACCAAAACGGCGCTTTCAGAAATGATCACTTTCCGTGCGCAATTAGGTGCCAGGCTCCCTATACAAAGATGGCCGCTGCGAAAATTGGCCAGAAAAAGTTCTTGATTCTAGTAGCTTGGTCGTCAGGCTGACGTCGGAAGAACGCCGGCCAGGCGTAACGAAGGCCAGCATGCACAAGAACTGCGATACCAAGAACTGCCGACAGAATGTAATCCAGAGGGTGCGCGAAGAAGATATCAGTGGACTGCATTCAGCAGATCATACCTATTGAAAACGGCGTTTTGAGCAACTTCTCCCAATCTGGGCGGCAAGCCTCGTTCTTTCCAAGCGAGTAAGATCGGGGACGCCATGTCGAACGAATCCATACGCGCAGCTCTCAACGCCCACTGGCACGCATCCGCGGCCGGAGACGCGGACGCCGAGCACGATATCTATGCGGACGATGCCATCTGCGATTACCCGCAATCAGGAGAGCGCATCGTTGGACGCAGGAACCTGCAGGCTCTCCGAAGTCATCATCCCGGTAAGCCTTCAGGCTTCAAAGTCCGCCGAATGCTCGGGAGCGGCGACCTCTGGATCACGGAATACACCATCACCTACCAGGAGCGATCCGCCTACACCGTCAGCATCATGGAGTTCCGCAACGGCAAGGTCATCCACGAAACCCAATACTTCGCCGACCCCTTCGAAGCGCCCGCATGGAGAAGCCGGTGGGTCCAGCGCATCCCGTAGCCTGCACACCGGAGTCGCCACCGAACCCGGTGTTGTCGACCTGGCTACACTTCCAGGAGCCCTGGCTGCGGCAAACCGAAGGGAAGCGAAAGCAAAGGCCCTCGAAGCTGTGGGCAAGGTGTTCCCGATCTTCAGCACGGCGAGTACCAGGGAACTTGTGCGCGTGACTCGCTCCATGTGGCCGAACTTGCCCCAACTCCAGGCGACCTCACCATAGCGGCTCCGTCCCCTGGCCCGGTTCGTCTAGTGATCGGAGCACTCCGGAGTCGCTCCGTCACGCCGTCCAAGAGGAGTCTTGAGAACGCGCTTGCCATGAAGGATCGCTACTGACGAGAAGCGCCTTATCGAAACCCATCCGGCAGCGAGCGCCAGGTCGCTTGCCCTCGCAGAGCAACTAGCGGATCGTGTAAACCAGCCGGGGCTTTCCAGGAGCATTCCAGTTGTCAGCAATCGTGGACAGTGGCACGGCTTTGGTGGCGAGGTGGAGCTTACCTTGTGCTGCCAGATCGAAGGTCTGGCGGATGGCGTTGAGGAGCTTGGGAAAGGGGACGGACTTAAGGCCGCTTCCCATAATCTGGATTGCCGACGAGCGCAACGCGGCAGCGGGCAACTCGACGGGTCCGCCGCCAGCTTCACCGACCTGAACGAAGCGAACGGGATGCGCATCTTCAACTGACTTAGCGATGGCGACGATGATGGTGCGTGCGCTGGTACCCCAGAGATAGTCAACGACAATGTCCAGCCCTTGGCGAAATTCGGCATTAAGGGCGTCTTCGAAATCACGGATGCCCTGCAGGTTTTCGGGACGGAGGTCGAAAGGGATGACCACATCGGCGCCCAGCGAACGCAAGGCTTCGAGTTCCTCGGCGTTGCGACCCGTGACGATGACCTTTTTCGCGCCGAGGTGCTTCGCCACCTGCACCGCGACCGAACCGGCTGATCCCGTTGCGCCGTTGATCAGAACGGTCTCGCCAGCCTGGATGTGGGCGCGCTCGACCAGCGCGGCCCAGCAGGACATCCCGGGGTTTGCAAGAGCAGCGGCAGTGATGTCGTCAAGGTTCGCAGGGAGAGGTACAGTGCGGCGCGGGTCAACGAGAGTCTGTTCGGCCATGGCTCCAAAAGGGGCTTCCGGCATCGCGAAGTAGACGCGGCGCCCATCCGTTGTGGTGCCTGTGCCGTCCACACCCGGAACGAAGGGGTAGTGGTTGTCAGAGCTGTAGTGCGATCCGGCAGCTCGGCTTTTTGTAAGATTGCTAAGGGCTGCGGCGGTGACAGTGATGAGCTCTAGTAGACCCTCGTTCGCAATAGGATTTTGGAAATCCCCGAAGGTGGGTGAAGTGCCGGCGGCGGTAACAATAGCTGCTTTCATCGAAGTTATCCTCTGCAGCTAGGTTAGGCAGCTTATGTGTGCGACGCTTATCCGTGTATGCCAGACTATGACCCAAACCTGCCGAAAATACTGAGTGAGCTTGGAGTAGCCGCCTGGGAACTGCCGCGAGCGGCGATTCGGCAGGTACATGTTCACAGCCACACCGAGGCGCAGTTATGCGGTCTGGATGCCGGACTGGCGATCATGGAGACGGAGACGGGATCATGGCTTTGTCCACCCGGACGATGTATTTGGATTCCTTCGGGTACCGTGCATTCACTGCGCTCCTGCGGCAGGATCAGCGGGTGGATGCTGCACATGGACGCAAGAGTGAGCGAATCCCTGCCCATGAAACCGAAGGTCCTGGCACTAAGCCCTCTGTTGAAGGAGATCGTCAGGCGTATAGAGAAGTGGGCAACCCAAACCGAGGTGAATGCCGCCAAGCGGCGTCTGGTCGATGTTCTGCGGGATGAGATTTCCGGGGCTTCACAGATTGCGCTCAACCTGCCGTTGCCCCACGATCCAGCGCTGAAGCGATTCGCGGCAAGGTTGGCAGAGGAACCAACGGACGTCAGAAATCTAGCTACGCTGGCGCATGAATCGGGCCTGTCTGAGCGTTCGCTGTTTCGCAATTTCCAGCAGGAGACCGGAATGAGTCCGGGGCAGTGGCGTCGCCAGGTAAAGATACTGCGCTCGCTGGAACTGTTAGCCGAAGGGAGGTCGGTGACAGAGACCTCCCTGGAGGTTGGATATGAGAGTACCGGAGCCTTTATACGAGCGTTCCGACAGGTTGTCGGGGTGACGCCTGCAGCGTATGCCAAGCAGGAACGACTTTAGCCGACAAGCCAACCTATCGGTACTGATCCGTATCGCTGAGCGCATTGGCGATTTCGCTCGATTCCAAAAAGCATTGCCGAGGCGAGAGCCGTTCTTGCGAATCCTTAGAGGGTCAAAGCACTGTGGGCTTCATCGCTTCGATTCGCGCAACCAGGACGGTGGGATGCGCCCGCACGGATGCTTCCACTAGAACCTCCACCAGAGTTCTACATTCATTCAGCCCGGTCGCTAAGAGATTGCGAAAGGACGGTATCCGCGACATGAACCACAACATGCTTCCGATTACAAAGGCCGGACTTGCGTTGAGCCGCGACTTGCCTGCCGGATATAAGCGGTAGCCGAGACGTTGAATGAGTGTGAAGCTCTCCTTCATACCGCGGGCGATCACCATCGCTTCCCGCCACGAAGCACCACCACCGCGCCGCACTCCTGCGACCGACACGCTTTCGAATGCGATACACATCGGAACGTGACAGCGGAGCCAAAGCAGCATGTCCGGCTCCAGCTTCGCGGGTAGACCAGATGCGTTGAAGAGGTCGCACCACTCCTGCTTGTTCATGATGCTCTTCTGCCCTCCCGCTCCGATCTTCGTGTTCAGGCTGCCGTCCGGGTTGATGCTACCTTGCACGAACGGCATTCCAAACGAGCAGCGACCGGCCCCGACGGCAGCCTGAAGCTGCTCCGGGTTGAAGGTATTGAACATGAATTGAATCCACTTGGCGGAGTTCCGGCCAAGCGTGGGGAGCAGTGCCTCAACCTGGTACGCCGGCAATGTGACGAGCACGAGGTCGTATGCGGTCTCTTCGTCCAGTCTGTCCGCGATGTGCATCGCTGCACGTTCGCCTTTGGTGTTGACCACGCCGCCCTCTTGCTGAAGCTGGTGCAGCCGCGGAGATCCGGGGCGTGCGATCG
>CAZZZQ010000234.1:0-5998 GCA_964658405.1 uncultured Sphingomonas sp. | reverse complement strand
CGATGGGGCAGCTTGCGCTCGTGGCAGTTCGGGCACTCGGAGAGGCCGGTGGGGGTCAGGAAGTCATGGCTGCGGCGCTTGGCGGTGCGCTGTTTGGAATGGCGCCGTTTCGGGTTAGGCATTGCGGTATCCCTTCAAAATCTTCGACGTACCGCGGGGTTCGCAGGCAGCGAAGGAGAACTTTATTTAGTGCTTCAACTCGAGCTTGTCAGCCAGCCCGGCAAGCGCATTCCAACGAGGATCCGCCGGAGCGTCCTCACAGGAGCAGGTTGCCTGGTTCAGATTCTGTCCACAGCGCGGGCAAAGCCCTTTGCAGTCCGGCTGGCAGAGAGCGCGTCCAGGCAGGGAGAGTAACACCTGCTCACGCACGACATCCTCAAGCAGCAAGCCGCTCTTTTCATAATACCCGATTTCCGTCTCGTCGAGCGTAATTGCTCGCTCGGTCGAATCGGCATCCGCCTCCTGGGGGCGGAAGATCAGGTCGAAGTAGCCCTGGAGCGGCATGGCGACCGGTTCAACGCATCGTGCACACTGCATCTCGAAGTTGCCGGAGTAGTTGGCGCGGACGCGGATGTCAGAGATCAGGTCATTTCCGCCGCGATGTTCGACGATCAGATCGGCGTGGCCTTTGACGGGGAGGGAGCCGACCTGGGCGATGCCGGCGGTAAAGTCGATGCTGCCGGGCTCGAAGGCCAGGTCGATCGGCAGAGGCTCATTTTCAAGTTGGAGGGGCGTGATGAGCATGCTTTAACGCTATGCGGGTCTGGGGTGCAGGTCAACTATTCCTCTCGGTGTGCGGGGAAGACGCGTAGAATTCGGGCGACATGAGCTTTTCGCCGGCAGACATCACCGCGCTCGTCATCGCCGCCAGCTTCGCCGCAGGCCTGAATATCTACGCCACGGTGCTGACGCTTGGGATCCTTGCCCGAACCCAGTGGGTCGCGCTGCCGCCGGGGCTCGATTCGCTCGGCCACACATGGGTGCTGGTGGCGTGCGGCGTGCTCTTTGCGGTGGAGTTCTTCGCGGACAAGATTCCGGGCTTCGACCTGGTCTGGAACAGCCTGCACACCTTGGTGCGCATCCCGATTGCGGCGCTGGTGGCCTACCACGCCAGCTCGCAGCTCAGCCCGCAGATGCAGGTCGTTGCCACGGCGGTCGGGGCGGCGGTCGCGCTGGCGGCGCACAGTTCGAAGACCGGTCTCCGTGTCCTGGTGACGCCCAGTCCGGAGCCGCTCTCGAATATCGCGCTCAGCGCCGGAGAAGACGTCGGCGCGGTCGGGCTGACGTGGTTTGCGACGCATCACCCGCTGATCGGCGCGTCCATTGCGATCAGCCTGCTGGTCATGGCGGTCATCGCGGCAACGCTGCTTTGGAAGACGCTGCGCAGGATCGTGCAGGGGATCTCGTCGAAGCTGCATCCGCAGGCGGCTGCCCCTGGCACAGCGCTCAGGCGATAACCTCAAACGGCCGCATCATGTCGTTGGCCTCGTGCTCGAGGATATGGCAGTGATAAAGGTACTTGCCGGTGTAGCCCTCGAAGCGGACGATGATGCGCGTGATGACGCCGGGCGGGCACTGGACGGTATCCTTCCAGCCGAGTTCATTGGGGTCGGGCGGCGCGGCCGGGGCAGTAAAGCGGCGGGTCTTGCGGATCAGGTAGTCGGTCGTATCGAAGGGCCGCCGATCGAGGACCTGGAAGCGCACCAGGTGCAGGTGCATCGGGTGGGTGTCCTCGGTCAGGTTCACAAACTCCCAGATCTCGGTCGTGTTGAGCTTCGGGAACTCGGTCGTCGGCTCGTGCCAGTGCTTGCGGTTGAGCAGCATCACCATCGGCCGAGCCGCCTCGTCCTGATACTCATGCAGCGTGATGACGCGGGTGGTCGTTGCTAAGGCTTCGGGCAGGCGCTCGACCGGTCGAAGCGTCCGCGGAATGATCGCTGGCGTCGGGGCCTGTCTTCCGACGCGAAGCTCGAGGATATCCAGCGCGCCTGTGCGGAGGTGGATCGTCTGGCCGGCGAGGTGGCTGAAGTCGACGAGGATGTCGGCACGCTCGGCGCAGCCCAGGATCAGGCGCTTCATCTCGACTGACGCCGGCAGCAGCCCCTGGTCGGAGCCGATCTGGATCAGCGGCTGGCCGTTTGAGAGCGACAGGTTGAAGAAGCGGCTGTTCGCCGTGTTCAGCAGGCGGAAGCGGTACAGCCGCGGCTCGACCTCGAGGAAGGGGCGGATCTTGCCATTGATCAGGATGCCGTCCGCGCTGAACTCCGGGATCCACGGACTCGCCGGGTCGCCGGAGACGTCGTAGAAGAGCTGCCCGGTGGCGTCGAAGTCGCGGTCGTACAGGATCAGCGGAATCTCGTACTTGCCCGAGGGGAGATGCAGGGCGTCTTCCTGCTCATCGCGGAGTAGGAACATCCCGAAGAGGCCTGCGTAGGTGTTCAGCCGGTTCAGACCCATGGCGTGGTCATGGAACCAGAGGGCGGTCGCCTCCTGCTGGAGCGGATAGATGCAGGTCTTCGACTGGCCGGGAACGAACCAGCTGTCGGGGTAGCCGTCGTCCTTCGAGTGGGTCTTCGCGCCGTGCAGGTGGGCAGTGGTCCGGACCTCAGGAACGTCCGTGCCGGAGCCGTGCAGCGAGTGGTCGATCGGCAGAAAGTGCTTCGCTGGCAGGTTGTTCACCCAGCGAATCTGCAGCGGCTGGTGGGCACGCGCCTCGACCAGCGGTGCCAGGGCGTCAGGGCCGTAGCTCCACATGCGCGTCGGAGGGACGTCGCGGTGCACCTTGGCGTGGATCTCCTGCATGGTGAGGGTCAGGGTCTGATGGCCGTGCTCGAGCGTCGGCCGGAGGATCGCGGGCAGCGGCAGGGCATCGACGAAGGGTGCGAGCTCGAGCGTATGGAGCATCGGCGGCCCGACGTGCGGCGGGTTCGGCGTTGGAGCCTGCGTCCTTGAGCTCTGCGGATCCGCCGGCATCTTCATCGAACCCATGGAGCTCTGGGCGAGGGCTTTGCGGGTTCCGTAGAGCAGCGTGGCGGCTGAGGCCTGGTGCAGAAAAGTGCGTCGGGATGGCGACAACGGGCGGACTCCGGGAGGATCTATAAGAAGAAACGGAACACGCATCCCGGTTCGGGATGCGTGTTCCTCAGGGTAAAACGAACCAGATAAGACAGCTTGAATAAACGATCAATGCAACTTCTGACAGGGTTTAGTTCCCGCTGGTCACGACACCGGTTGCGGTATTCAGAACAACGACGTTCGGGTTCGGCGGAGCGGCTGCGTTGCTGAAGTCGAACATGTTGCTCAGCGTTCCGGCGATGCTGTCGAAGGAGCCGCCGCCGATCCGCTGGCTGCTGAGGAAGGTGTCTTCGATGAACTTCGTGATGGAGGACTGGTCGGTTACGGTGGAATCGATGTAGTTCTTCTTCGCCCAGGGGGAGATGACGATCAGCGGAAGCCGCGGGCCGTAGCCGCAACGGCCCTGTGCCGGAGCGGTGCCGGTCAGGCCGGGAAGCGCGGCGGCAGCTGCGGTCTTGCTGATGCAGACGCCGGCGCTGGTGTAGGTGTCGGCGGTGGTGGCGGAGCCATTGATCACGCTGGAGAGGTGATCGTACCAGCCGTCGGAGTCGTCATAGGCGATGATGATCGCGGTATTCGGCCAGAAGGTCGACTTCTCGATGGCGTTGACCATGGTGGCGACGAAGGTGCCTTCATCGATGGGGTCGGAGTTGGCGGCGTGGGCGTCCTGGTAACGGGGAGCCTTCAGGAAGGTGACGGCGGGCATGACACCGGCGGCGAGCGCATCGGTGAAGTCATGCGTGTCGTACTGGTGGTTGGCCGCGTCGGTCGATCCGATGTTGGCGATCGAGCTGGGACGTGCGTGGTTGGGATTGATCGTGCTTGCGTAGTACTGGAAGGGCTGGTGGTGGGCGGAGTAGTCCGCCTGTGTGCCGGTGATCGCCGAGACGGTCGAACGCTTGCAGCCCGTCGTACCGTTCGGGTTGGTGACGGTCAGGTCGAAGCCGCCCTCAAACCAGCCCCAGGTCAGCTTGGCGGTGTTGAGCAGATCGCCAACATTCTTGCCGGACATGCTGACGGAAGAGGTGGTGCTGGAGCAGATGTCGCCGGTCGGATCGGCGTCGCTGATCAGCGTCAGGCCGCCGTTGCCGTCGGCGACGACTGCGCTGCCGGGGTTGACCGTGTTGACCACGCCGTTGGTCTGGCCGGAGATCAGGTTGACGGCGCCGGGGGTCGACGGGCCGAAGTTGGTTCCGAACGAGTGGTCGTTCATTGCGTAGTGCTGTGCGTAGTTCCAGAGAGCGGTGGCGCTGTTGCCGTCGTAGTAGCCCATGGTCAGGCCCTTGGTTGCGGCGATCGCCGAAGCTCCGGTCGCGAGCGCGACGGCCGCGGTGTCGGCGGTTCCGACGGAGGCGGGGAAGAGGTCCATCTTGCCGGCATGGAAGGCGCTCTGCTCATCGGTGTAGCCGTGATCCTGGTCGGCCGTCGCTGCCTGGGACGGGGAGAGGCGGAAGGGGTTTGCGGCACCGGCACCGTTCGCAGCGTTCAGATTTGGATTAGCGGTCAGCAGGCCAGGGGAGCTGACGTAGTTATTGGTCGTCGTCGGCGTAGTTGAGAGCGCCGTGAACTTGGTCTCACCCGGCAGGTTGAGCGCGTTCGGATAGCTTCCGAAGTAGTGGTCGAAGGAGACGTTCTCGCCGAAGATGACGACGACATGCTGGATGGCGGCTGACTGTGTAGTGGCGACGATGGCCGGCGTCGTGTTCGAGCTGCCATTTCCCGGCGTCGTACCGGTGATGCTGGTACATCCACTCAAGACGATCGTGGAGGACAGGGCAAGAGCGAGAGATTTGCGGATCATCGGGTGTTGGTTTCCTTCGAGAGGCGGAGAGTTTGTCCCTCAGGTGTAGCCGCCGACTCGGCCCGGATTTGTCAATATTGCTTGAAAAGCATGTGAATATTTCCATGTCGTTTCAATTGAGCGACTTAGAAGAGTCATAAAACAACCGAATCCCCGCGAAGCCGCTTGCCCCGGCGGCGATGCACGCCGCGCTGTTCTCGAGCGTGACTCCGCCGAGCGCAAGGATTGGGACCGGAGCAGCCGCAAGGGCGGCTTCGTGAAGAAGCCCGAGACCGCTGCCCGGGTAGAGCAGGTCGCCAGCGACCGACTTCTCGAAGACGGGGCCGAAGAGGAGTGCGGTCACCGGCTCCAGTCGATGGCGGACGACATCCTCCAGGGAATGGCAGGCGACGGTGATCGCGGGCGCAGGAAGGCCGGCGGCGCTGTAGAGATCGCAGACCTGCGTCGGGGTGAGTTCTGTTGAGGAGGAGGTCAGGTGAACGCCATTGGCAGCGACTGCCACGGCGACATCGGCGCGGCTATTGATGAGGAGTCGCGTCCGGGATCCACGGAGCGTATCGAGCAGCATGCGGGCCAGCGCAGCGAGTTCTGAAGGAGGAAGATCCTTCTCGCGGAGCTGCAGCAAGTCCACTCCGTCGGCGGCGAGTGCAGCCGCCTGGCGACCGAGTGCCCGGTGTAGATCCGGTCCGGAGAGGCATTTTGCGCCCTTTCCCAAAAGGACCCTGCGATCGGTGATGGCGCAACGGAAGACCGTTTGATTCACGGAACCAGCCCAAGGGTGCGAGAATAGGTATGTTAGCTTTAGCAAGAATAGCGGGGATCTGGCGTTTCCAGCTCCCTCGGTTTTCCGCGGACGATGCATGCGGGTTCTTCATGGTCATCGTCGCGAAGAGCGCAACAATCGTCTGGTGTGATTCAGAGAACATGCGTCTTCAAGTCGCATCTATGGGCAAGTCTCTATGAGCAGTGTTTACGATCTGATCGTGATTGGATCCGGGCCGGCCGGTCAACGGGCCGCCATCTACGGTGCAAAGCTGGGTAAGAAGGTCGCGCTGGTCGAGATGCGCGAGGTGGTTGGCGGCGCCTGTATCAATACAGGCACGATCCCCTCAAAGACCATGC
>CAZZZQ010000233.1:0-6002 GCA_964658405.1 uncultured Sphingomonas sp. | reverse complement strand
CATGCTCATACTTCGCACCGGCCTCCTTCTGCGTCGCGACGTAGGGTGCGAAGACCTGGTTCACGTTGGTGGCACCGATGGGCGCCGTAGGGCCCTGCTGTAGATCCTGTATATAGTTGCCATAGATCGAGAATCCTCTGGGCAAGTGATACATGGCTGCGATCGATGGGCTTGGTTTGCCCTTGCTGTAGCTGCAGGCGTCCGTGCAGGCGGTAAAGTCTGCCGTGTTGTTGGCACCTCGCGAGATCGACCCGAGATTCTTTACGCCGATCCACTGGCCGCGCAGGCCTCCGATCACAACAAGTCTGCCGTGGAACATGGTAGCTACATCGGCAAGAGCAATGCTTGAGAGCCGATTGATCCCAGTGTCCGGAACTCCCTTCAGCCCAGCGATCCGTGTGACCTGCGGAGCGAGGGCGACTGGGTTGTAGATGTTGGTGTCATGAGTGTCGCCATATTGGTAGGCGTACGCAGCATGAATCTGAAGATAATCGCCTGCAAGGGTGACGTCGTTATGGATCGGGCCGGTACTGGTGCTGAGTCGTGTGCCGAGACGGGCGACGTTGGTATGGATGTCCGAGGTAAAGGTCAAATCCTGAGTGAGGACGTCACCTTGTGCGTTGACGAGGTAGGCGACGCCTGGCCCCTGGTACGACTCAATTTCATGCGCATAGCCGTACGAGCCAAACGTCTGCAGGCGGTTGGTGGGATCGTAGCCTGCCTGCGTCAGCACCATCTGCTGGTGATGGGTGTAGCTGGAAGAATGATCGAAGAGATTGCTGGTCATCTTCGGAGCCCTGGGGACATCAAAGCCCGGGAAAACATAGATCGCATCGCGGTAGCCAAGCATGCTGCGCGCCTGGTCGCTGACATCGACGCTGGCATGAAACTTCTGTGCGCGATAGTCCACGGCAACGGCACCGGCGCCGACGTTCTCTTCCTGGTTGTCGATAGGGGTATTCCCCATGCGGCCGCCGAGCGTGAGCCGCGCACCCAGTGCATTCTGCGAAAGAAAGCGCCTGCCCATGTCGAGGTGGCCTTCTTTCTCAGTTGCGGACGAGTAGCCGCCATCGAAGCGGTAATAGGGCGTGTCGCCGGCACGCTTGGTGACCATGTTCACCGATCCCGCGACAGCGCCGTACGCGCTCGCTCCATTGAGAAACGAGCTGGGACCTTTGAAGATCTCGATGCGCTCGACATTCTCGATGGAGGGGCTGCGCTCGTCGACCAGACCGGGGATGCCATTCGTCAGTGACTGGGCCACCGGAAGGACGAAGCCTCGCAGGGTGACGTACTGGTTTTCAGAGTAGCGCCCGTTCGATTCCTGAACTCCAACTTCGTTGCGAAGCACGTCCGAGACGGTCTGTGCCTGTTGGTCCAGAACAAGCTGCGACGTGTAGCTCGAGACCGAGAACGGTAGATCGCTCCTGCTGAGTGTGCCGAGAATTCCGGCTTGGGCCACCGTCGAGATCTCTCCGTTGCCGGTGTTCTCATACGCGTTCACGGTGATGGTCTCTGAGGTGGAGCCCAATGTCAGATGAACATCATTCACCCGGTCCGCACCATCAGGCAGCGACAGATTCTCCTCGACGGTCATGCGGAAGCCCGGTGCAGCGACTCGCTCTCGATAGCGCGCCTGCAGCTGGCCGCTTAGTACGAATCGATAGTGGCCGGTGGCGTCGGTCACGGTCGAAGTTACATTCTTTCCATCCAGGGTCTCGAGAGAGACTGTCGCGTTTGGAATGGCGGCACCCGAAGACTCGGTGACCACTCCGCTCAAAGCCGTATGACTGGAAGCGGCGGCAGGAACAGCAGCAGAGGCAGGAAGCTCGTTCAGAGCAAGAAGACAGGACAGGGCGAAAGCCCCTCGGTGAAACGTTCTCATGTTGGTGCCTTTCAAAAACTTCGAAGGCAGGCAACAACGTCGATAGAAAGACGGTTGCCGGCCACTCGGTTTGCCGATCTCGTGCCATCGCGGTGCTTCGCCAAAAGACTGCCGCGGAGGCCTTTTACGTATCTCTCCAATATACGACAATTTTGGTCCTAAATCCCTCGCGGGGAGACGAAGCGCTCCCGTGGAAGCCATATGGAGGGAAAGCAGAGGCTGACGGTAGAGCCGCCACGGAATATGATGAAGGTCAAGGGAATGAGCACGATAGCTGGGAAGATCAATCTGAAGATGTTGCTCGTCGCGCTCGCCGTGTCAGCCGTGGTTCCCTTTGCCGATGCGCAGGTTGGTTCAGGCGCACCCAACGCTTCGGCACATGTCCAGGTTCAATCCAAGGTCGATGACCAGACAGAAGATCCCACAGCGTATCCAAGACAAGCGCTTGACCAGGATGTCGCTGTGTTGTCGAAGGTTCCCGCCGACCCTCTGTTTCACTCTGATCCGTTTCATTACCTGCTAAAGCCTGCTGACCTCACGATGAATGGTCTTCGAAAATCAGAGGGGCTAAGCTTCGCGGCCACCTACACGGTGGTCAATCAGTACGCTACGGTGACGCCGGATCACGTTCGTCACAACTGGGCGACCGGACGGTTTGACCTGGCTGGAGGATGGAAGGCGTACGAACACGGTGGGAATGCCGGTTCCTTCAGCGTACTCGTCCGATCCGGAACCAACCTTGGCGTGAGCCAGCAGTTCAATCTGAGCGATTCATTAGGCTCCGGCCTGGTCTTGAACTGCCTGCCGGGAGGCGGTCCCCAGGAGCCAATTACCCTCAATGTTCTTTACTATCGTCAAGACTTCTTCGACAGGAAGGCCGCCTTTTACATTGGAAAGATTCACCCGAACGAGTTCATCAGCCTGAGCCTCTACAACAACGATGAGCGCACTCAATTCCTGAATGCGGAGAACGACGGAAACCTGACCATCCCCTCCGACGGCACCTATGCAGGGGGTGCGGCGCTCGAATACCAGGCTACAAAACACGTCTACATCCACGCCGTCACCGTCGACACGGAAGGCGCGCAGCAACGAAATCTCAAGACCCTGGTCGACAAGAAGTACATGAACGCCGTCGAGTTCGGCTGGAAGAACGGCTCGCCAACCCAGCAGGAACATCTCTATCGCTTCGTTGTTTGGCGAAACGATACAGCGAACCTGGGCAGTGGCGCCGGTGCGGGTCTGGGCTGGGACTATGAGTTCAAGAATGGCTGGGTGTCGTTCGGAAGGGGTGGCATTGCGACCGACGCCGGCTCAAACATCAAACGCGTCTTCAATACGGGGATTGCGAATATCCGTCCATTCGGCCGCCGAGGCGATATGTTCGGCGCATCCTTCACGCTCACGGACCCCAGCCACGTCGCCTACCACCATGAAAGCCTCTTCGAGACCTTTTATCGCGTACGCGTCACGCAGAGCCTGGAGCTCGGCCCTGACCTCGAGGTCTCGATCCATCCCACAAACAGCGTGAAGGAGTACACCACTGCCCTTCTCGGGGCCAGGATGCGGATCATATTCTGAGGAAACCTGACGGCCCTTCCTGCAAATCCTGCTTGTGACTTCGACTCGCTTGGCGAGCGTCTCCATTTGCCTTCCCGCCTGAACAAGGAACGTTCAGAAGCCGGAGTATCTTTCAACCTTTTAGCTCCACTTGGAGAACGAGAGAGCCTGGACTATCTTAATGTTGGAATTCTTCGCCATTCGCAATCCAGAATAGGTCTCAGCCGCGCACGCACGAGACATCCAGCGATACCCACTCACACACACGTAAAAGCTCGTGCAGTCGATAAGGCCAACCGTTTCAGTCGCCGTCACACATCTCCAACGCAGCGAACCATGCAGCATAAGAGGTGTTCTTCGCCATGGAACGATTTACGTCCGGTGCTCCATCTGTCCACCACACAGCGCCACGTTCGCCGAGCGCGATCTTCGCAGCATCGACCCGTTGTCGGGCCTGCTCGCGTCCTTCGGAGTCGCCAGCGCGCATCGCAAGACCCTTTGCACGTCGCGCGGCCATCAGTTCCACGGTGAGCCGCTTCCTCTCCTCTTCAGAGAGCTGGGGATTGCTGCACCGCCACAGGCGGCCGCGCACGACGAAATACCGGCCGTCCGGAGTGACTGGATAAGCTCTCATCGCAGGGAGTGAATCGCATGCGCTACAACACCGAAGAGGTGCATCTCTTCACCGATACCACCAGGGGTAATACTGCACAAGTAGCCTGTTTGGAGTTTTATGGTGGCCCGGGCAGGAGTCCAACCTGCGACCTTCGCGTTAGGAGTGCGCTGCTCTATGCAACTGAGCTACCGGGCCATCTAGCCCAAGTGTACCCCGAACCTCCGCCGCCGCGAACCTGTCCGCTCGCACCCTCCTCTGGTACCCTTATAGGTGGAGAATTCTCATGCCGCAGATTCAGCGTCGCCGTTCCATTCCCGTCAATATTGGAGGCGTCCTCACCGGCTTCGGCCACCCCGTTGTGGTCCAGTCGATGACCAATACCGACACCGCGGATATCGAATCAACCATCCAGCAGGTCGCCGCGCTTGCCCGTGCGGGCTCGGAGTTGGTCCGCATCACCGTCAATAATGACGAGGCCGCAAAGGCTGTTCCCTACATCGTTGAAGGCATCGCGAAGAAGGGCTGGACGACCCCGATTATCGGCGACTTCCACTACAACGGCCATCAGCTGCTGACGAAATACCCGGAGTGCGCCACCGCGCTCGCGAAGTACCGTATCAACCCCGGCAACTGCTCCATCGGCCGCAAAGATGACGACAACTTCCGCACCATGGTCGAGGTCGCCGTCAAGCACCAGAAGCCTGTCCGAATCGGCGTCAACTGGGGCTCGCTCGACCAGGCGCTCCTGACCAAGATGATGGACGACAACTCGAAGCTGGCCCAGCCGGCCGAGGCCCGCGACGTCATGATGGAGGCGATGGTCGTCTCCGCGCTCGACAACGCCGCAGCCGCTGAGCGCTACGGTCTTCGCCGCGATCAGATCATCCTCTCCGCAAAGGTCTCCGGCGTCCGCGATCTGATCGACGTCTATGGCGAGCTGGCTCGCCGCTGCGACTACACGCTTCACCTTGGCCTGACCGAGGCTGGGATGGGAATGAAGGGGATCGTCGCTTCGGCCGCTGGTCTCTCGCCGCTCCTGCTCGCTGGAATCGGCGATACGATCCGTGTCTCGTTGACTCCGACCCCCGGCGGCGATCGCTCCGAAGAGGTCCGCTGCGGACAACAGATCCTGCAGTCGCTGAGCATCCGCTCCTTTATGCCGCAGGTCACCAGCTGCCCCGGCTGCGGGCGCACGACCTCGACCTACTTCCAGGAGCTCGCCGAGCGGATCCAGTCCTACCTCGTTGAGTCCATGCCTGAGTGGAAGAAGCAGTATCCCGGTGTCGAAGAGCTGAAGCTGGCCGTCATGGGCTGCATCGTCAACGGACCCGGCGAGTCGAAGCACGCCAACATCGGCATCTCACTCCCCGGAACCTTTGAGGAGCCGAAGGCACCTGTATATATAGATGGCGAGTTTGCTACAACGCTCAAGGGTGACCGTATCGTTGAGGAGTTTCTGGACATTCTCGACGAGTATGTCCAGAAGCGCTACGGCCACGTTCTTGTCGAGGTCTAGGAATCGTCACACTTTCGAAGGCGCTAAAGCAGGGGCGCTGCATAACGCCGCAGCGCCTCAAGCGGATAGAAGGTCCCCCTCCAGATCACGCCGCCCTGCCGCAGCGTAACGATCGTCGAACGCAGCAAGGTGTACAGAAAGAGCGCCGCCGCGACGGGGGACAACACCGCCTGCCACGCTGAGATTCCGGAGTATCTTCCGTAGAGTCGGTAGCCCCAGGCGATCGCGAGTAAGGTGATCACCGCCGGAATTCGTGCACCCGGGATGAGCAGACCAAAGACCGGCAGCACGCAGAAGACCAGTATCCACAGACACCCCAGCATCGCCAGCGACACGTAGAAGCCGAGCGCCGAAAAGATGTTCTTCGTCATCACACCGACCAGGCCGCTCGCCCCCGACGCCCAGTGGACGCTCACGAGATCTCT
>CAZZZQ010000232.1:0-6033 GCA_964658405.1 uncultured Sphingomonas sp. | reverse complement strand
CGGGATGAAGGGTGGCGCGGCGGGCGGTGGGAAGTCGCAGGTTGAGCCGAGTGAAAAGATCAATCTCCACTTCAACGGCGACTTTCATGCCATTACCTCGGCGCACAATCTGCTTGCCGCACTGATCGATTCGCACCTCTTTCACGGGAACGAGCTCGATCTTGATCCAGCGGCGGTGACGTGGCCGCGGGCGCTGGATATGAATGACCGCGCCCTTCGGAATATCGTTGTGGGCGTTACGGCTCCTGACAAGCGGCAGCGGGATAGCAGCAACCGCAGCTCCGGGTTCCTGATCACGGCGGCCAGCGAGATTATGGCGATCCTTTCGCTTGCCGAGAACCGCGAAGATCTCCGGGTACGGCTGGCACGGATTGTGGTTGGAACGAACCGCTCGGGCCAACCAGTCCGTGCGGCGGATCTCGGGGCTACGGGGCCGATGATGGCGTTGCTGAGCGAGGCGATTCTGCCGAACCTCGCGCAGACGACTGAGGGCACACCCGCGTTGGTTCATTGCGGCCCGTTTGCGAACATTGCGCACGGCACAAGCTCCGTGATCTCGCAGAAGATGGGAATGCGGCTGGCGGACTATGTGGTGAACGAGACGGGCTTTGCGTCGGATCTTGGCTTCGAGAAGTACATGGACCTGGTGATGCCGTCGTCCGGGATCAAGCCTGCGGCGGCAGTTCTCGTGACGACCGTGCAGAGCGTCCGCAGCCAGGGCGAGGGCGACCTGCAGGCTGGCTTTGAGAATCTGCGGAAGCATATTGCGATTGTCCGCGGCTTCGGGCTGCCTGTCCTGGTTGCGATCAATCGATTTCCGAACGATAGCGATGCTGATCTCGCGACCCTGAAGGAGTTTTGCGAGTCGCATGGCGCGGCGTTTGCCCTGTCCGAGGCCTTCGCGAAGGGTGGCGAGGGTGCGATGGCACTGGCTGAGAAGATAGTCGAAGTGATCGAGGCGTATCCTGATCCCGTCCTGACGACGACCTATGAAGCAGCTGATTCACCGGCGGAGAAGATCACGAAGGTGGCCCGGTCGATCTATGGCGCGGATGGCGTGGAGTTCAGCGGCCTGGCGAAGAAGAACCTCCAACGCATCGAGGGATGGGGGATGTCCCGTTTGCCTGTGTGCATTGCGAAGACGCAGTACTCGCTGAGCGACAATCCGAAGCTGACTGGCGCGCCCACTGGCTGGACGCTGCAGATCACGGATGTTGCGTTGTCGGCGGGTGCCGGATTTCTTGTGGTGACAGCTGGGTCGATGATGCTGATGCCGGGGCTGCCAAAGACCTCGCGGGCTCTGAACATCGATGTGGATGCTGCAGGCGAGATTATCGGGATGTCGTAGGAGTTATCTGCCTGGGGGGTGAGGAGCAGATTCCTTTTAGGGATGATGCGCAAAGGGCGAAGCTAGATCGTCTGCTTCGCCCATCGACCTCTGCGGAAGAGGACGATGCTGATCAGGACGATTACCGACTGCGCGACGACTACCGAGGCGAAGACTCCGTTGGTATGGAGCGAGGTGTGCATCGCGAGATACCAGGCTAGCGGGATTTCGACGATCCAGAAGCCGAAGAGGTTTACGTAGGTTGGGGTCAGTGTGTCGCCGGCTCCGTTGAAGGCCTGCAGAAGGACCATTCCATAGGCATAAGCGATGTTGCCGCAGCTGAAGATGCGCAGGCAGTTGACCGCCGTTGGAACGACGGCCGGGTCGTGGGTGAACAGGCCGATGATCCACGGTGCGAACGCGATAAAGACCAGGCCGACGGAGCCGAGAAAGAGGACGTTCCACAGCCCTGTCCGCCAGACGGCAGCGCGGGCGCGTTCGGGGTGGCCGGCGCCGAGGTTCTGACCGACCAGCGTGGCGGCTGCGTTGCTCAGCCCCCAGGCGGGCAGGATGGCAAAGATCACGATGCGGATGCCGATGGTGTAGCCGGCGAGGGCGGGCGCTCCAAAGAGGCTGACGATGCGGACGAGGCCGAGCCAGCTGGCCTGGCCGATGAGAAACTGGACGATCCCGGCGAGCGAGGTGCGGATGAGCCGCCACAGGACCGCAGCCTGAAGATGCATGTGGCGGCCAAGGATCCTGAGACGCTCCGTTCCCTTACCGAGGCGATAAAACTGGTAGAGCACGGCAATACTGCGGCCGGTGAAGGTTGCGAGCGCCGCTCCGGTCACTCCGAGATGAGGAAAGAAGCCGATCCCGAAGATAAGGCAGGGGTCGAGGATCAGGTTGAGGATGTTCGACACCCAGAGCAGCCGCATCGCAATGGCTGCGTCGCCTGCTCCGCGGAAGATGGCGTTGTTCAGGAAGAGCATCAGCACAACGCCGGAGCCGCCGAGAGCGATCCGCATGTAGCTTGTTCCGGACGCGATGATGGCGGGCGAGGCACCCATCAGCCCGAGCAGGCGCGGCGCAAGGACGAAGAAGATCGCCCCGAGAATGGCGGAGGTGAGGAGGCCAAGGAAGATTGCCTGGACGGCGGAGATGGCGGCCTCGTCAGGGTCTTTCTCGCCGATGCGCCGGGCGACCATCGCCGTCGTTGCGATGCCGAGGCCCATGCCGATGGCGAAGACCAGGGTGAGGATCGACTCCGTCAGGCCGACCGTTGCGATGGCGTCGGCTCCAAGCCGGCTCACCCAGAAGACGTCGACCACTGCAAAGAGCGATTCGAGTACCATCTCCAGCACCATCGGGATGGCGAGCAGGAGGATCGACCGATTGAGGCTGCCGGTGGTGTAGTCCTGGTGGCTTCCGCGCAGGGCCTCACGGATCGAGGGCCAGAGGGTGGAGGCCACCGGCTTGCTGGATGAATGCTGGTTGGTCAATGGTGTCCTTGAGTATCCTGAATCGCCTGTCGTGGACGTGCACCACAGATGGTTACGAGGATAGTAATCCAGTCTCATTTCCGCATCCAACAGGCATGTCGAAGAAGCACAACGAAGCAGTCGAGAGCACCACCGGAGATGGCCTGGTTCTTCTGAAGGGCTACCGAATTCCCTTGAAGGGCGAGCTTGTCTTCGCCTGTCAGAAGTGCCAGAAAAAGTTGAAGAAGACGAAGGGTTCGCTGTCCTTGAAGAAGGTGCTGAAGAAGGAGGCGAAGCATGGGGACGACCGAATCGCCCTGCGAGTCGTTCCTCTGGCGTGTCTCAAGCTCTGCCCCAAGGAAGGTATCGCGGTCTCTACACAGGCGCAGATAGGTGCCTCGCAGTGCTCCATCGTTCGAACGGCGGCGGACGCCGGAGCCCTCTACAGGCGATGCATTTCAGAGAGAGATCAACGAAGACCTGCCGTCGCGACAGCATAGCTTCCGGGCCCCTTCGCTGGAGGGGCCTCCAGCGGCCCCTGATGCTATTTCGCCCGTTCAAGTGTAGACGTGAGAAAATTGCGCTATGAGTGATTTCATCCCTAAAGCAGGCACAATCAAGATCGGCGGACTGAGCCGGGCGGCGCAGAAGCTTCAGGCAGCACGTGACAAGGCAGCCCATGTGAAGAGCGGCGCCAAGCCTGCTCCGGGAGCTTCGATGTCGTCCTTCAAGGCAAAGGACTCCTTCGCCGGGACCAAGAAGACCACCTTCCAGCGCAAAGCTGTCTAACACCTGAGCAACGTAATCCTCCCTGAGATCACGTTGCTCAAGCAGCTTACGGCGGAGACGCTAGAGAAGAGTTCAGCACCTTCTGGCTGGCGCACTCCGCTATAACCCACTCGATAGAACTACGTTCCGCAGAAGGTCTGGCTCACACACTCCTCCGGCCGCGCTGCTGCGGAGTAGCTCTCCATTCCGGGCTGATCTTCGTAGGGATGCGTCAAAACGCCGAGCAGTTCTTCGAAGGGCATAAAGTCCTGCCGCTGCACAGCCGCATCGATGACCGCCTGAATCCTGTGATTTCGTGGGATGAAGCACGGATTGGCTGCTCTCATCGTGGCAGCGATTTCAGTTGCTGGGCTCGATTCGGCCTGGAGACGACGCCGCCATAGAGCGGCCCATACATCAAAAGATCGCGGATCGGCAAAGAGGGCGCGTACCGTTTCGTGGCCTGCCGGCTCGGCTACGGCGTTGTACAGACCGCGAAAGGTGAGGGTGAAGTCGGCCTCGTTTGCGGCCATGCGCGTCAGAAGATCTTCCGCCAATTCAGCGTCCCCGTTGCTCTCCGTAATCAGACCCAGCTTGCGGCGAAGACCGGCCATGCGTGCGGCAGCATATTGATCACCGAAGGCGTTGAGCGCCTGTTTCGCAGCGGCGAGGCCAGCTTCTTCGCTGCCATATTCAAGAGAAAGCAGAGGAAGAAGTGTTTCAGCAAGACGCGTCAGATTCCACAGAAGGGCACGAGGCTGATTGCTGTAGGCATAGCGTCCCTGCTGATCGATCGAGCTGAAGACGGTGTTGGGATCGTAGGCTTCCATGAACGCGCATGGGCCGTAGTCGATCGTCTCGCCCGAGATGGAGGTGTTGTCCGTGTTCATCACGCCATGGACGAAGCCGAGGAGCATCCACTGCGCGACCAGGTGTGCATGCCGGGAGATGACGCCGTCCAGAAACGCCTTGCAGGAATGCTCAGCAGAGGCTGCCTCAGGGTAATGGCGGGCGATTGCGTAGTCCATAAGGACACGTGTAGCTTCAACATCGCCTTGTGCAGCAAAGTACTGAAAGGTTCCGACGCGGAGATGGCTGGCAGCTACGCGCGTCAGAATGGCGCCGGGAAACAGCTCCTCGCGGACGACGCGGTCGCCGGTCATGACGGCGGCGAGCGCCCGTGTGGTCGGGACACCGAGTGCGGCCATCGCCTCACTGACGAGGTACTCGCGCAGGACGGGACCGAGGGCCGCCCTGCCGTCTCCGCGACGCGAGAAGGGAGTGGGCCCGGAGCCCTTGAGCTGAATGTCGTAATGGATGCCGTCAGAACCGATCACCTCTCCGAGAAGGTTGGCGCGTCCGTCGCCAAGCTGCGGCACGAAGTGACCGAACTGGTGCCCTGCATAAGCTTGTGCGAGGGGTTCGGAACCTCCGGCTATTCGGTTGCCTGCGAGGATCTCGACCCCTTGCGGACCTGCGAGCGCGACCGGGTCCACTCCCAGCCTGAGCGCAAGATCTTCATTGATTTTGATCAGCCGTGGAGCTGACACAGGCGTCGGAGCGATGCGGGAGTAGAAGCGCTCCGGCAGCTGCACGTAGGTGTTGTCGAAGTTGAAGCGGACGGCGGGGCTGTCGATGCCGGAGATGGCGGAAGCTGGCGCTCCTGTTGAACTCATACCCTATTTTACGGTTTCTGCGGTGGGCACATAGGTCGACCCGATCGCAGCAGCGTGTTCCGCATCCATCTGGCAAAAATGCCTGTCGTGTTTGATCCAGACGGGCTCGCTGCGCGGAGCGATCTTTGACCCGAGATCGCATCCAATGCTCAGGCCCAATGACCTCTCCCCTGCAAGTCTCTCCTCAACCAAACCTGAAGGATGCCGAAGCTCCGTTGCAATTGCGATTCTGGGCGATGCTGATCGTGACCGGCCTGGCGGCTGGCGTTGCCGGCGGGCTGCTGATGCGCCTGCTGCGGTTTACAGAACACCTGGCCTTCGCCTACTCGAACAGTGGATTTCTCGAGGGGGTTCGGAACGCATCCGCAGAGCGAACGCTGCTGGTCTTGCTCGGGGCGGGACTGCTTGCCGGAGCAGGTGGGATGCTGGCCGGCCGCTTCAAAGGCAGTACGGATCTAACCGGGGCTGTCTGGGGCGGTTCCGGCCGTCTTCCCGTTCTGAAGAGTTCAATTCGAGCCTTCTATTCGATCGTAGTAGTCGGGATGGGTGCCGCGGTCGGCCGCGAGAACGCGTTGAAGCAGGCCGGCGGCATCCTGGCGAATATCTCCGCGACATGGAGGGACCTTTCCGATGAAGAGCGCCGGATACTGGTCGCGTGCGGCGGCGGAGCAGGGATGGCAGCGGCCTACAACGTGCCGCTCGGTGGAGCTTTCTTTGCGATGGAGATCCTGCTTGGGTCATTCTCCATCCGCTACGCTCTGCCTGCGTTTGGAGCATCGAT
>CAZZZQ010000231.1:0-6035 GCA_964658405.1 uncultured Sphingomonas sp. | reverse complement strand
CCGGCCTTCATATCATTGAGGATAGGACGCTCCCACTGGAACTCCGGGTGTGCTGCGAGGAACGGCTTGACCAGGAAGTCGTCGCCGCAGGGGTGTCCGGCCCGGGCGATGAAGCTCATCTTTTCGGCGAGCTGCGAGTCCATGACCTTGCCGGTAACGGCTCCCATGGGCTCATAGGGCTTCTCGCCCCAGACGGGCTCGCCCTCCTTGGCGGTGTCGACGTGGCCGCAGAGGCTGCGCTGGTCCGGGCGGTCTTTTCCGACGAAGGTATCGAGGTGGTCGGAGAGGAAGGCCTCGGCGAGCTCGGTGTCGATCTGGCCTTTATGCTGCTGCATGAAGTCGTCAGCGCGGAGGTGGCGGGCGTTCATGCTGCTGGACTTATTGAGAGGATCGAAGCCTGGGGTATCGTCGCGGATCAGGTCGGGGTTGGCGGCGAAGTTGGAGCTGACGAAGTAGCCGTCCTTCTTGCGGGTGAGCGGCGTGTGCTTCAGGCCGAGCTCGAGGTAGGCGATCTCGCCCGTCTTCCGGTCCCCGACGAGCCAGGAGTTGGCGTATCCGCCGTTGTTGCGGTCGCGCATGATGGCTGCGTACTCGTCAATGGAATGGGCGTATTGCATGGCCTTGCGGGACCGGACGAACTCCGGCGCGCCGTGGAGATCCCACCCAGCGGCCATGGGGAGCGTGGTCTCGGTGATCATGAGACCGGCGGCGTTGACGCCGAAGTCATCCTGGCTGGTAATGATGCCGGGCGCGCCATCCATCAGGAAGCGCAGGCCCTTCGTCGGGGCGATATCGAAGACGACGGTCCAGCGCTCCCCCTCGGCATAGGGCGACCAGTTGCTGTGGGCGATGACGATCTTGCCGTCCTTCGTGGCGGAGCCGGAGGCGATAAAGGCACTGCACTTGCCGGGAGCGACGTCCTTGGGCGGGTTCGGCTTGCCCTCTTTCTTGTTCAGCCAGGGGAGGTAATAGTCGCCCAGCTCAAGGTTCCCGTTGATGGCAATGATGTCCCAGACGTCAAGCGCGGAGCCCTTGGCCTTCAGGCCGGCGGCGATGCCTTCGAGCTCGGCGCGATACTCCGGCTCGATGTTGGGCCAGAGGACGGTCTTTGCGGCGTTGCGGAAGAAAGGCCAGTCGCGGCCGGAGTTGTGCTCCTGCTCCAGCCGGTAGACGCGATAGTTATCCTCGATCTCGCTTGAAAGGAGGTAGCCGTGCTGGAAGCCGATCTCGGAGGGCGAACCCTGCAGGTGGACGTAGGTCCAGCCGTTCTTTTTGAAGGTGTAGGAGCCTTCGAGGGCCTTGGGCGCGGCAGCCTGCAGCAGGGGAGCGGAGAGGAACGCAGCGGCGAGAACGAAGGCTGGGAGGCGGAGGCGCAGGTTCATTTCTTCTCCAGGCTGAGGCAGTTGGGTGCAGTGAGCATACAACACGACTTCCCCGTCACAAAGCGGAGTGTAGCGGGAGCGGGGTTTGGTGGACGATACTGGAATGACGACTATGACGACAGAGAAGACTACGAACTACGTGGCATCCGTGCCCAGCCTGTTTCCGGGTAAGCAGTGGCAGCAGGTGCTGGAGCGTGATCCGGCGGCGGACGGCCAGTTCTTCTACGCCGTGAAGTCGACGAAGATCTACTGCAAGCCGAGCTGCCCGAGCCGCCGCCCGACCCGGAAGAACGTCACCTTTTTCCCGACGACCGAGGCCGCACAGGCCGCCGGCTACCGTGCCTGCCTGCGGTGCAATCCGGATGCGACGACGGCCAAGCCGGATCCACAGGCCGGGGCAATCTCGGTCGTGACCGAGTACCTGAAGGAGCATGCCACCGAGCGGACGAAGCTGTCTGAGGTCGCAAAGGCCACCGGTGTCGGCAGACTGACGATTCTGCGCGGCTTCAAGCGTGTGTTGGGCGTCAGCCCGGGGCAATTTGCCAAGGCGGCGCGAATCGACAGCTTTAAAAAGGGGCTGCGCGAGCCTAAGAAGAAAGTTACGGATGCGATCTACGAGGCGGGGTACGGCTCCTCGAGCAGACTGTACGAGAAAAGCAATGCTGAGCTGGGGATGAAGCCACGCGTGATGCGCGAGGGCGGCGCCGGGCTCCTGATCAAGTACACGACGGCGGCCAGTCCGCTGGGCCGGATGATGGTCGCGACCACCGATATGGGGATCTGCAGCATCACCTTTGGACGGGACGACGCGGAGCTGCTTGCCGGGCTGCGCGAGAGCTTCCACAAGGCGCAACTGGTCTCGGCGAAGGGCAATACCGGCTGGCTAGCTGATGCCGTGGCCTTTGTTCTCAGCCAGATGGGAGAGCATCCCCTCGCGGCAACCTTCCCGATGGACGTGCGGGCCACGGCGTTCCAGCAGCGGGTCTGGCGGGCGCTGCGAGAGATTCCGCGGGGCGAGACGCGCAGCTACTCGGAGCTGGCAACCTCGCTTGGCAAGCCGACGGCGGTCCGCGCGGTAGCGAGCGCGTGCGGGGCAAATCCGATCGCCATTGCGGTTCCCTGCCACAGGATCGTTGGTAAGGATGGATCGCTGACCGGCTACCGATGGGGAGTCGAACGGAAGCGGAAGCTGCTGGATGCGGAGAAGAAGGCCTGAAGCCTCTCAGTATGAGGGGGGAGGAGCTTGTGAAAATTTCATTCCTCGGCGCACCGCGCGACTCGAAACCAGCCGATCCAGCTTCGGTTTCGTATCGGCAAAATCGAGCGGATCGTTTCAAACAGGGAGCGGTCCGTCAGGCGGAAAACACAGGAAATTACGCTCAGAATGGTATTCTGGGCTGGATTGTAGAGCGCGAAAGAGATTCTAAGGGGTGCGGTACATGGCAACAGCGACGATCGATGCAGCAGCGATTCAGGGAGTAGCGGCGGAGTACAAGGTCGCAGATATCAGCCTGGCGGAGTTTGGCCGGCGCGAGATTGACATTGCCGAGCAGGAGATGCCCGGCCTGATGTCCATCCGCAACAAGTACGCCGCGGGCAAGCCGCTGGACGGCGTCCGCGTGACCGGTTCGCTGCACATGACGATCCAGACCGCCGTGCTGATCGAGACGATGGTCGCACTCGGCGCGAACGTTCGCTGGGCCAGCTGCAACATCTTCTCCACGCAGGATCACGCTGCAGCCGCCATCGCGGCCGCCGGCGTTCCGGTCTTTGCATGGAAGGGCGAGACGCTCGAGGAGTTCTGGTGGTGCACGAACCAGTCCCTCAACTTCCCCGACGGCAAGGGCGGTCTGCTCGGACCGCAGCTTGTGATCGACGACGGCGGTGACGTAACCCTTTTGATCCACAAGGGCGTCGAGCTCGAGAAGGGCGATACCTGGGTCAACTCTCCCTCCGGCTCGACCGAAGAGGATGTCATCAAGTCACTGCTGAAGAAGGTCCATGCCGACTTCCCGACCCGCTGGCAGGATGTGGCGAAGGAGTGGCGCGGCGTCAGCGAAGAGACGACGACCGGCGTGCATCGCCTGTACAAGATGTTCGAGAAGGGCACGCTGCTTGTGCCTGCCATCAACGTGAACGACTCCGTCACGAAATCGAAGTTCGACAACCTGTACGGATGCCGTGAGTCGCTGGTCGACGGCATCAAGCGCGCCACCGACGTCATGATCGCCGGTAAGGTCGCCGTAGTTTGCGGCTTCGGCGACGTCGGCAAGGGATCGGCTGCTTCCCTGCGCGGCCTTGGGGCACGCGTTGTGGTGACGGAGATCGATCCGATCAACGCACTGCAGGCGGCGATTGAGGGCTACGAGGTAACAACCGTCGAAGAGACCTTGGGCCGCGGCGATATCTACGTCACCTGCACGGGCAACGTCGACATCATCACCGTTGAGCACATGAAGCTGATGAAGGACCAGGCAATCGTCTGCAACATCGGCCACTTCGACAACGAGATTCAGATGGAACCCCTGAACGCACTGAAGGGCGTCACCAAGCTGAACATCAAGCCGCAGGTGGACAAGTACACGTTCGAGACGGGCAACAGCATCTTTGTGCTCGCTGAAGGCCGCCTGGTCAACCTGGGTTGCGCGACCGGCCACCCGAGCTTCGTCATGTCGGCAAGCTTCGCAAACCAGACGCTGGCGCAGCTTGATCTCTGGGCCAACAAGGACACATACAAGGTCGGCATCTACATCCTGCCGAAGAAGCTGGACGAAGAGGTTGCGCGGCTGCACCTTGAGAAGATCGGCGTGAAGCTGACGACGCTCTCGAGCAAGCAGGCGAACTATCTGAGCGTTCCGGTTGAAGGCCCGTACAAGGCCGACCATTACCGCTACTAAGCTCGTTTGAAGCAGCAAAGAGGCCGCCCGAAGATCAGGCGGCCTCTTTGTTTGTGCGAGCCTTTTTTTAGAGCGGGTCGGCATCGAGGGTGGTGATGACCTGCAGGTCGGAGTCACCCGTATGGGGGTCGAGCAGGATCAGTGAGCGCGTAGAACCGGAGACGAAGTTGATGTGCGCGCTGGTCAGTGTAGCGATCGAGGCAGCGGACGCGACGGCTCCCGCGGGCAGCACGATCGCGGTACAGGTGCAGACCGGAACGACAATATAGCCCGCGCGGACGCCCGGCTGCAGATTGGTGACTGCGGGGCTTACCGAGGCGAGCTTCTGGCCTGTGGGCACAAGGTAAATGTCGACAGCACCGGTGCGCTGGGCCTCGTTGATGAAGCGCAGGACAGGCGCGGCGGTTGGCGCTGGCTGCTCGTGGTCGGCCAGCAGGGTCTGCTGCATGGTTGCCGCCGTGTTGCGAACGAGAACCGTGTAGTGCGCTCCGGGAGTGAACGTCCCGTCAAGCGAGGAGAGCACCTGGCGAGAACCGGCGGTCGAAACCGTGAAGTTTGCGCTTCCCGGGACGACCGGGACATACGAGGTGACCGTGCCGGAGCTCAGGTTGTAGGCGACTGCATTGCTGCCCTGGTAGATGTCGAGGGTGCGGTCCTCAGGTGAGACGTCGATGACGCGGACGTTTGCATAGGAGGAGCGGCTGCTGAGACTCTGGCAGCCGGTGAACAGCAGGCCACAGAGGAGGGCGGCAGACACACACACGGCCAGCCTTGCGGATTGGAGGGATGCACTGGACATTTGGCGAATCGAGAGCTGCCCGGATCACAGGACACCAACGCAGGCTCTCCCTCCACTGTAGTGGAAGAAGAGCCGGGTTGGCTCAGCACTCCGAATGAAACGCCTCAAAGCAGCCTCGAAACACTTACTTCTTGGGGGCCTTTGCGATGATCAGATCCTTGATGCCGTTGTAGGTGGCGGCGGGGAGGATGCCACGCGTCGTCAGCTGGTTCTTCGCCGTGTACGGCCGACCATCGATAATGCGCTTGCTGTAGGCGTCGCCGACTCCTTTGAGCGCCTTCAACTGGTCCGGGGTCGCGGTGTTGATGTCGAGCTTTCCGGCATCCGCTGTAGCCGCCGCAGCGGTGGCGGACTTGGGGGCGGCGGGCGTCTGGGCGGGGACCACTCCGACGACGGATCCAGCGAAAAGGGCAAGTGTAAGCAGGCGACGGCTTAGTACGTTCATGCGGAGGATCTCCTTTGGTGACCACAGCAGAGTAGTAGACAGGATGATGGATGTAAATGAATTTTCGAGCGATAGCCCGGCCTTCCCGTTGACACGACGCGCGCCTAGCGATTAGGTTTGAATCATGAGCCTCCGGCCGCTTCATCACGGACACCATCACCATCATCATGCGAAGAGCGTGTTGGCGGCTGTGTCCGGTGTGACGGTTTAGCCCGAGCGCACGACAGGATTCGAAGAGCCCGCTGACGCGATTATCGCGAGCGGGCTTTTTTTCTGCGCGATGATCAATGGTCCAGATTGAGCAACCAGGAACGTATAAGAGAATGAGATGACGACGATCGACTTTAGCAAAATGGACGGGCTGATCCCCGGAATGGTTCAGGATGCAAAGACGGGCGAGCTGCTGATGCTCGGCTTTCTGAACGAGACGAGCTACGCAAAGACGCTCGAAAGCGGCTACGTAACGTTCTGGAGCCGGTCACGCCAGAAGCTCTGGATGAAGGGCGAGACCA
>CAZZZQ010000230.1:2706-6044 GCA_964658405.1 uncultured Sphingomonas sp. | reverse complement strand
CGCCTTGCTCACTCCGTTGGGGTTACAGAGGTCTATCTTCAGCGCCTCGTCTTCTTTGACGACCCGATGAGCGACAATTCGATGGCACGCGCGGAGTCGGCTCTCTTCGAGCACACCTCTGACAGCGAAAATGCGCTGATCGCCGAGGCGGAGGCTGTCGCACTTGAGCTCGGAGTGATGTTCTCCGCGTCTGGTGCGACCGATCCTGGCGAATCGATCCGGATGCAGCGGACGGATAATCCGTGGTCGCTCTGCCGCCGGCCCTGGTCGCTGATGTATATCACCGCCAACGGCCGCGTGCTGCCGTGCTGCATCGCACCCTTCAGCATGAAGGGCTACGGCAGCTTCACCCTCGGTGATGCGACGCAGAGCTCTCTTCGCGACATCTGGAACGGCACCGAGTACCAGCGCTTTCGCGATGGGTTGCTGACCTCCGCGCCACCCCCGGCCTGCAGCAACTGCGGTCTGCGATGGAGCCTGTAACGCGTTGAGTACCGCCAAAATCTCCATCATCATCCCGGCCCTGAACGAGCACGAATCTATCGGGCACGTCATCGCTTCCATGCCGTGGGAGTCGATTGCCGAATGCATCGTCGTCGATAACGGCTCGACAGATGGCACGGGTCAGATCGCCGCCGCTGCGGGTGCCCGCGTCATCAGCTCCCCGCGTGGTTATGGTGCAGCCTGTAAAGCCGGCTCTGATGCCGCCCTCCCCACCAGCGAAATCCTTGTCTATATGGACGGCGACGGGAGCGACATCATCGCCGATCTTTCAAGGCTGGTCGAGCCGATCGCGCGAGGCGAGGCCGACTTCGTCCTTGGCTCCCGGATCAAGGGCACGCGCGAGCCAGGTTCCATGCTGCCCAGCCAGATCTTTGCCGGTCACTTCGTCGGGTTTCTTCTACGCCTCTCCCAGCGGGTTCGCTACACCGACATGGGACCATTCCGGGCGATTCGGCGCAGTTCGCTCGACCTGCTGCAGATGTCCGAGATGACCTATGGTTGGAACCTCGAGATGCAGATCAAGGCTGCGCAGCACAAGCTCCGCATCCGCGAGATCACGGTCGACTACCGTCGGCGCATCGGCGGCACCAGTAAGGTCTCGGGTGACCTGGCCGCCTCTTTCAAAGCTGCAGTCCGAATCCTCGAAGTGCTCTTTCGCACCGGCCTCTCGCGTCGCGCCTAGCCCCCTTCTATATACTTCTTGCGATACGCCAGCCCGCAGCAGGAGTCTCCCATGCAGAGTCGCATCATCGGCACCACCATGCCCGTCCTTGAGTTTGCCCTGAGCCCGAACGACGCCATCGTCTCCGAGGCAGGCGAACTCTCGTGGATGTCCGCTTCGATCCAGATGACCACGCACACGCAGATGGGCGGCGGCGGGGGATTTCTCGGCGCACTCAAGCGTGTCGCGGGCGGCGGATCGCTCTTTATGACGGAGTACCGCTCGATGGGCGGCGTCGGCGAAGTCGCCTTCGCGACGCGCGTTCCCGGACACATCGTTCCCGTCGATGTCGGCCCGCGCCAGGAGTACCTCGTGCATCGGCACGGCTTCCTCTGTGCGACGCCGCAGGTCAACCTCGGCGTCGGCTTCCAGCAATCGTTGGGCGCCGGAATCTTCGGCGGCGACGGCTTTCTGCTGCAGAAGATCACCGGGCAGGGCGTCGCATGGCTCGAACTTTCGGGCGAGGTTGTCGTGAAGGATCTTGCTCCGGGCGAGTTGCTGCGCGTTCATCCCGGACATGTTGGCGCATTCCAGACCAGCGTGAGCTTCCAGATCACACGTATCCCAGGGATCAAGAACATGATCTTCGGTGGCGACGGCATCTTCCTCGCGGCGCTCACCGGCCCGGGGCGTGTCTGGCTTCAGACCCTTCCCATCTCCCGTCTCGCACACCAACTACAGGAGTATATGAAGACTGGGGAGACGGTTCAGCAGGCAGAGGGCGGAGTCGTTGGCGGCTTGGTCGGCTCGGTGCTGCGCAACATGCGGTAAAGGAAAATGACGAGGTAAATGAGGTATATGCTCGTGGTGTCGCATCGTTTCACCTTCCTTCCCTCTGCTGCTGTGCAAAGGTGACTCAAGCATTCAGCCCGCAGGCCGATCTGGTCTACGAGGCAGAGGTGTCCCATGAGCACTGCAGCTCCGAAGCTTGAGTCCGTACCATCGAAGACAAGTCTCCTCCACAGGGTCTTGCTTCGGCCGTTGCAAATCCTCGGGTGGTATCGCCGAGCCGTGACAAAGCCGGCGACGGAACGCGAGCGCGCGGATTGGCAGCAGGACTCGTTCTAGGACTTCGCTTTCGTTTGTCATATGCTCACCCTTTGTTTGTCGTTCCCAAGGGATTTGCATTCAGCCTCGATTCTCAAGCCGTTATCATCGAGTGCAGCATGCCCCCTTTTCTGGAACTAGCGCACGTCAGCGTCGCTCGCGGCGACACTGTGGTCCTTCACGACATCAACCTCAGCATCCGGCGCGGGGAGCATGTCGCGATCCTCGGGCCCAACGGCTGCGGTAAATCGACCCTCATCAAGACCATGACCTGCGAGTGCTACCCCCTCGTAGCGCCCGAGACGTCCGTGAGCATCTTCGGCCGAGCGCGCTGGGATCTGACCGAGCTGAAGAAGAAGCTCGGCGTCGTCTCCGCGGAACTCCCCGGCAAACCGACTCGCCGGACGACCGGGATGGACGCCGTGCTCTCCGGCTTCTTCTCCAGCAGCACGCTCTGGCCCAACCTGACCGTCACGGCGGAGATGAAGGAGCGTGCCGAGGAGGTGCTTCGGCAGGTGGATGCCGTCAGCCTCCGCGACAAGCAGGTCGGCGAGATGTCCGCTGGCCAGCAGCGGCGCATCATGATCGGCCGCGCTCTCGTCGGATCCGCGGATATGCTGCTGCTGGATGAGCCGTCGAACGCCCTCGACCTCTCCGCCCAGCGCGATCTGCGGCTTCTGCTTCGGCAGCTCGCGCAGCAGGGAACCGGCATCCTTCTGATCACACACCACATCGCCGACATTCTGCCTGAGATGGATCGCGTGCTGATGATGCAGGACGGGCGGATTGTCGCCGACGGTCCGAAGGCGACGCTGCTGACCGCGAAACGACTCTCCAGCCTCTTTTCGACCGAAGTCCATCTGCGGGAGGAAGGCGGTTTTTTCCACGCATGGTAAGGTGCCGTCGCCCCCTGCCAGGCTGATGAGGCTTTATGGTCTCCACCAACGTTTAAGGGGTATGAGCCCGGATTGTCGAGGCAAGCGCGACGAGTTCCTGTGCGCAATCTGTCACAATCAAACTCATAGAGGCTCAGGAGAAGTAATTCATGTGGATCGTTCGACTTGCC
>CAZZZQ010000230.1:0-2696 GCA_964658405.1 uncultured Sphingomonas sp. | reverse complement strand
GCGCAGGCCTTACACGATTGTCGTGCTTTCGCTGCTCCTGCTGATCCTCGGTCCGATCGTGATTCTGCGCACTCCAACGGATATCTTCCCGAATATCAATATTCCTGTTGTTTCAATCATCTGGAACTATGGCGGGCTTTCTCCCGCTGAGCTTGCCTCACGCGTTGTAACGCCGTTCGAGCGCAACATGACGACCACCGTCAACGACATCGAGCACATCGAATCGCAGTCGCTCACCGGAATCGCCGTCGTCAAAGTCTTCTTCCAGCCCGGCGCAAATGTCCCTTCGGCCGTTGCCCAGATCACCGCGACCGCCCAGGCCGCTCTCCGTCAACTGCCCCCATCGACCCAGCCGCCGCTCGTGATCACCTACAGCGCGTCCAGCGTTCCCGTGCTCCAGCTTTCGCTCTCGGGAGCAGGAATCTCAGAGCAACAGTTCAACGACATTGGAACGAACTTCATCCGAACGCAGCTTGCGACGGTGCAGGGAGCCTCAATCCCGTTTCCGTATGGCGGCAAGCAGCGCCAGGTCCAGGTGGATATCGACAGCCAGGCGCTGCAATCGAAGGGCTTGTCGCCGGTCGACGTCGTGAACGCCTTCAGCGCGCAGAACCTGATCCTGCCTGCCGGCACCGCAAAGTTCGGCTCATACGAGTATCAGATCGAGACCAACAGCAGCCCGAAGACCGTGCAGGAGTTGAACGACCTTCCGATCCGGACGGTCAACGGAGCGACTATTTATGTCCGCGATGTAAGCCACGTTCGCGACGGCTTCCCACCACAGACCAACATCGTCCGCGTGGACGGCCAGCGCTCTTCTCTCGTGACCATCCAGAAGTCGGGGAGCGTGTCGACTCTCGACATTATCAAGCGGGTTCGTGAGCGGCTACCGCAGATCGCCGGCTCGCTGCCGCCCCAGCTGAAGATCCAGCCGCTGGCGGACCAGTCTGTCTTCGTCCGCGGTGCGATCAACGGGGTCGTGCGTGAGGCGCTGATCGCCGCCTGCCTGACGGCGATCATGATCCTCGTCTTCCTCGGAAGCTGGCGCAGCACCATCATCATCGCGGTGTCGATTCCGCTGTCGATTCTGGTTTCGATCATCACGATGAGCGCGCTCGGCGAAACGATCAACATCATGACGCTGGGCGGACTGGCACTCGCGGTCGGCATCCTGGTCGACGATGCGACGGTCGAGATCGAGAACATCAATCGCAACATCGAGCTCGGTAAAGAGGTGGAGCCGGCGATTCTCGACGGCGCCGCACAGATCGCAATCCCCGCGTTCGTTTCGACGCTCTCCATCTGCATCGTGTTCGTTCCGATGTTCTTCCTGACCGGTGTCGCGCGGTATCTCTTCGTACCGCTGGCCGAGGCGGTCGTCTTTGCGATGCTCGCGTCCTACTTCCTTTCGCGAACGATCGTGCCGACGATGGCGAAATACCTCCTCCAGCCCCACTCCGAAGAGGTAGAGGCGGCGAAGAAGACCAGCAAGAATCCCTTCATCGTCTTCCAGCGTGTCTTCGAGCGGAACTTCGAGCGGTTGCGCTCTTCGTACTACGGCTTCCTTGCAATCTGCGTTGAGAATCGCGGCGTGTTCCTGGCCTGCTTCTTCGGCTTCTGCCTGGTCTCGATGGGCGTGCTCTATCCCTGGCTCGGGCAGGACTTCTTCCCGACGGTCGACAGCGGTCAGTTCAAGCTCCACGTCCGCGCCCCGACGGGGACACGTATCGAGGAGACGGCTAAACTCTGCGACCAGATCGACCAGACTGTTCGGCAGCTCGTCCCCAAATCTGAACTTGTAACGATCATCGATAACATCGGTGTCCCTTACAGCGGACTGAATCTCTCGTACAGCAACTCCGCACCGATCGGGGCAGGCGACGCGGACATCCTGGTCACCCTCAACGAAGATCATCATCCGACGTTGCCATACATGCAGGAGCTGCGCCGACGCCTGATCACGAAGTTTCCCGGGACGAGCTTCTACTATCTCCCGACGGACATCGTGAGCCAGATCCTGAACTTCGGTCTACCGGCCCCGCTCGATGTGCAGGTCGTCGGGAATAACATCCAGGGGAATCGCGAGTATGCAGAGCTCCTCATGGCGCAGATCAGGCACGTCGCGGGGACGACCGACCTGCGCATCCAGCAGCCGTTCGACGCGCCAAACTTCACCGTCGCGGTCGACCGCACACGCGCCCAGCAGGTTGGCTACTCACAAAGAGATGTAGCGGGAAACCTGCTTGTGACCCTGAGTGGAAGCTTCCAGACAACGCCGGCTTACTGGCTGAATCCGCAGAACGGCGTCAGCTACAACATTGCCGTGCAGGAGCCTCAGTACGACCTGCAGAACCTGCAGGACCTGCGAAACATCCCGGTCAATGGTCCAAGCGGATCGCCTCAGCAGATCCTTGGGAACCTGGCATCGATCAAGCGCGGCACGGAGCCCGGGACGGTGAGCCACTATAACGTGCAGCCGGTCATCGACATCTACGGCGCGGTCGAAGGCACGGACCTCGCGAGCGTTGCGAAGAGCATCGACAAGATCATTGCGGACAACAAGAAGTCGCTCCCACGCGGAACCCAGGTCATCGTTCGCGGTCAGATCCAGACCATGCGCGACTCCTTCATCGGGCTCGTTGGCGGCCTCTTCTTTTCGATTGTGCTGGTCTACCTATTGATCGTAGTCAACTTCC
>CAZZZQ010000229.1:0-6068 GCA_964658405.1 uncultured Sphingomonas sp. | reverse complement strand
ATCGTTGTGATCGGTGGCCTTGTAACCTCGACCGCCCTGACCCTGTTGCTTGTTCCTGCCGTCTACGGCTTCTTCGAAGGGAGTGCCGAGATCAAGCCACCGGAGCAGCACGACTTCGTCTAACGCGTACAGCATGACCGACACGTAGCTATGAAAGGCCTCCCTCATCACGGGAGGCCCTTCCGCTGTGAGCACAGCTTCATTCAATTCGAACAGGATCTCCAATCCATGTCCGAGACATTGGCGCGTTGCGTCGCTCTAATGGCGTGCTTTGCGGGGCGGGCGTCGCCGCCCACCTCTACCTTAGGAACTGTTGGAACTGAACGGATGTGACTGCCACTCGATGAAGCGACGTTCAAGAGGAGAGGAATTTATGAATACTGAAGTGATAGTTATCATCGGTGCCGGGGGCATTGGTATTGCGATCGCGCGTCGCCAGGGCTTCGGCAAGCACATTCTGCTAGCTGACTTTAACGAAAAGCTGCTGGAGTCTGCCGCTAAGGAACTTGAAGTTGCAAGCTACAAGGTCTCGACGCTCAAGGTCGATGTATCGTTGCGTGAGTCCGTACGTGCTCTTGCTGACAAAGCAGCGTCGCTCGGCAGCGTGATCAACGTCGTCAATACGGCCGGTGTGTCGCCAAACATGGCTCCGCCCGAGCGAATTCTCGCTGTGGACCTTTACGGCAGTGCGGTTGTCTTCGAAGAGTTCGAGCGGGTCATCGCACCCGGCGGTGCTGGGCTGATCGTCTCCAGCATGGCGGGTCACATGTCAGCGGCGCTTCCTAAAGAGCAGGATCACGCACTCGCGTTCACGCCTGCGGATGAGCTCTTGAAGCTGCCGTTTCTCGGTCCGGAAGGCGTCCCGAACTCCATGGTTGCGTACATCATCTCGAAGCGTGCGAACCACCTCCGCACGCAGTCTGCCAGCATCAGCTGGGGCAAGCGCGGTGCCCGTGTCAACTCCATCAGCCCGGGAATCATCTCTACTCCGCTGGCTCAGCACGAGTTGAACTCGCCCATCGGCGACATGTACCGCGCCATGATCGAGGCCTCGCCTGCAAAGCGAATGGCTTCGCCTGACGAAGTCGCCGTGGCTGCGAACTTTCTCCTCGGACCCGACGCTGCCTTCGTCACCGGAAGCGATCTGTTGATCGACGGCGGTGTGATCTCGGCAATGCTCGCCGGCCTTCTTCCAACTCCGTAAGCAGCTCAAAACGAGCGGCGTCTGAGCTCTTCGCGCAGGCGCCGCGCAACCGCTGGAACGCTGCGATCGGCCGGTGCAGGAGTGCATCGGTTTCATCTGTGGCCTGAAGGTTGGAGACAACACCATGAGAACGCTCTTTGTTACGTACCGAGGGGATCGCGACCAGCGATTCGACCGGGAAATTTCGTCAAAACACATCTTCCGCTTGCAAGAGAGATCGGTGGACCGTTCGGTTTGCTTTCGATTGAGGCTTTCTTTCCTGCTGGCAGCGAGACCGATATCGTTGCTGCGTGTCAGATCATCTTCCGTGATGAGCAAGCCGTAACGGATGTCTTCTCCGCACCCAGAATTGACGAGCTCCTCGGAGACCGGACGAACTACACCGAACTCATGCCTTCGCAGAGCCTCCTCACTGCCTTATAGAAACGTGGCCTCGCCGAGATTGGCGGACTTTGCGTACACTCTGGCGCTCTTTGCGGGGAATGAAAAAACAGGAAGGCTTAGGTTTATTGTATGACTAACGCAAAAGCATATTCGGCCACCACCGCTTCATCGCCACTTGCTCCAACCGTCATCGTCCGGCGCGACCCGACCGAGAACGATGTGCAGATAGAGATCCTGTTCTGCGGGATATGTCACTCCGACCTCCACTATTCTCGTAACGAGTGGAGCAGCATCATGACCACCGTCTACCCGTGCGTCCCGGGTCACGAGATCGTTGGCCGAGTAACCGCGGTAGGTTCGGCTGCAGTCAAGTTCAAGAAGGGCGACCTGGTCGGCGTTGGATGCCTGGTTGATTCCGAAGGGAGCTGCCCACAATGCAAGGCCGGGCTTGAACAGTTCTGCCCAAGCCAGGTCTGGACGTACGGCGGTCAGGATAAGCACCTGGGCGGCACAACGCTCGGCGGCTACTCCGAGAGCATCGTTGTCGATGAGAAGTTTGTCCTTCATGTTCCCAAGAATTTGAACCTTGCTGCCGTTGCTCCGCTGCTCTGCGCCGGAATTACGACCTACTCTCCGCTTCGCCATTGGAACGTCGGCCCGGGGAAGAAGGTCGGAATCGTGGGTCTCGGTGGTCTTGGTCACATGGGCGTCAAGTTTGCCCATGCAATGGGCGCACACACGGTGGTCTTCACCACCTCTCCGGGCAAAGTTGAAGATGCAAAGCGCCTCGGAGCGGACGAGGTCGTCATCTCGAAGAATGCAGACGAGATGCAAAAGCACGCCTGGAGCTTTGACTTTATTCTGGACTGCGTGTCGGCCGATCACGATATTGATGCCTACATCAACCTTCTGTCACGCGACGGCAATATGACGTTGGTCGGTGCACCTGAGAAGCCGCTCAGCCTGACCTCATTCGGTTTGCTTGCCGGTCGTCGCAGCGTCTCGGGCTCCCCGATCGGCAGCATCGCAGAGACCCAGGAGATGCTGGATTTCTGCGGAGAGCATAACATTACGTCCGACGTCGAAGTGATCACAATCCAGCAGGTGAACGAAGCCTACGAGAGACTCCTCAAGGCAGACGTAAAGTATCGCTTTTCCATTGATATGGCATCTCTTAAGTCTGAATAACCACTATGATCAAAAGCTTTCGTGTTCCAGGCAGTCTCAGAGTGAGGTTGGAAGAAGCGGGCGTTCTTGTCCCGGCGGTATTACGCCGGGCAGGACTCCCGCAGAACCTCTTCGAGCAAACTCGCATTCTCGTCTCGACGGACCAGCTCTTTGCACTCTGGCGCGCCATCGGTGAAGCGAGCAAGGATGCTTCGATCGGTCTGCGTCTTGGAACGGAAAGCAACATCTCGCGCTTTCATCCGATGGGATTAGCAGCCATCTCATCCGAAAGCTTTGGTGCGGCGATCGACCACATGGCGCGCTACAAGAGGCTCTCTGCACCGGAAGAGATTCTGCACGAGATGGTGGAGGACGAATGGGTGATACGGTTCCGCTGGGCGCTGGCTATGGATGTTGAGCCTGCCGTTTTGGTGGAGCACTGCTTCGCATGGGTCGTGACCATCGCGCGGGAGGGCACGGGGACAAAGATCAAACCGGTTCGTGTGGAGCTTGTGCAACCTCGAAGCCATGTTAAGTCGCTTGAGAAGCATTTTGGCTGCCCGGTTGTCTGCGGCGCATCCCGCAATGCAATTGTCTTCCGAGCGAAGGACGCGGCGCTTCCGTTCGTCACCAGAAATGCCGAACTTCTAGAGATGCTTGCTCCACAGTTCGAACAGGATCTACAGGCGAGCAGCCCACAGGAGGATCATTTCCTTGACCTTGTACGGGGCGCGATCCAGCAGCGGCTGACCGGACACCGTCCCATTGTCGACGATGTCGCCAAGGATCTTCACATGAGCTCCCGCACACTGCAGCGTCGTCTTCAGGAGTTCGGCTCCAGCTATCAGCGAGTTCTTGACGATGCCCGTCACCAGATGGCCCGGTATTACCTGAGCAACTCCGTGCTTGAGTTGACGGAGGCTGCTTACCTCCTTGGGTACGAAGATGCCAGTTCCTTTGCGCGCGCCTTCCGTACCTGGGAAGGCATGCCGCCGAAGAACTGGCGCGAGATCCAACGAGCTTCAAGCGTCACGACGACCTCAAAACCGAATTAATCGCCGATCGCCATTGTGGCAGGGCGATCCGCGATGCACGCAGGCACATGATCCCGAAGTTACGAAGCGTCGGTGATCGGAATCTCTAATTCGCGAGGGACGCATCTCGAGACCCTCCCTCGCCCCTAAAGGTCTAAAGGAGAAACAATGCAAAAGCGCATGTTGGGAAAGAGTGGGCTGGAAGTCTCAGCTCTTGGATTTGGCTGCATGGGTCTGAGCTTTGGTTATGGCCCTGCGACGGATAAGACTGAAGCCATCAAGGTGATTCGCGCTGCCTTCGACGGCGGCGTGACCTTCTTCGATACTGCAGAAGCCTACGGCCCCGGCACGAACGAAGAACTTGTCGGCGAAGCTCTGGCCGACGTTCGCGACAAGGTGGTCATCGCTACAAAGTTCGGCTTCAAAAACGGCGTTCCAAGCCAGGGTCTGGACAGCCGGCCGGAGCGCATCCGTGCGGTCGCCGAAGAGAGCCTGAAGCGGCTGAACATCGATACGATCGACCTCTTCTATCAGCATCGCGTCGATCCCTCTGTGCCCATGGAAGAGGTTGCTGGTACGGTGAAGCAACTCATCCAGGAAGGAAAGGTCAAGCACTTCGGTATGTCGGAGGCCGGTGCGGCAAGCATCCGCCAGGCCCACGCTGTGCAGCCGGTCACGGCACTGCAGAGCGAGTATTCCTTGTGGTGGCGGGAGCCGGAGAAGGAGATCCTTCCAACTCTCGAAGAGCTTGGGATCGGCTTCGTCCCGTTCAGCCCGCTCGGAAAGGGATTCCTCACTGGAGCCATCTCGGATAAGACCGAGTTCGATAAGGGCGACTTCCGCAACTCCGTACCGCGCTTTTCCGCGGAGGCACGCAAGGCCAATCAGACCCTGGTGGATACGCTGGACAAGATTGCTGAGAAAAAGAAGGCAACCAAGGCGCAGATCGCCCTGGCATGGCTGCTTGCACAAAAGCCGTGGATCGTACCGATCCCCGGAACCACGAAGCTGCATCGCCTGGAGGAGAATCTCGGAGGCGCAACCGTCGAGCTGACGCCTGAAGATCTCTCGTCCATCCACGATGTAATCTCCGCGATCGAAGTGCAGGGGGACCGTTACCCGGCCCATCTGCAGACTCTCATCAACCGCTAACTGCTTTGACAGGCCAGGGTGATGCTGGCATGGGGCTGGCGTCTCCCTGGCTTGTGCAGCATCTACGTGTAAGGAGAAAGAATGCAAAAACGTACTCTCGGACAAAATCTAGAAGTCTCTGCGCTTGGTCTCGGCTGCATGGGTATGAGCGCGCTCTATGGGACGCCCGCTGATAAAGGCGAGATGATCAAATTGATCCGCGCCGCCAATGAACACGGCGTCACCCTGTTCGATACTGCCGAAGCTTACGGGCCTTTCGGGAATGAGGAACTCGTCGGTGAGGCACTTGCGCCGATTCGCGACAAGGTTGTGATCGCCACAAAGTTCGGCTTCGACATCGACCTCGAAACAGGCAAGCGCAACGGCGGAACGAATAGCCGGCCTGAGCATATCAAGCTGGTTGCCGAGGCCTGCCTCACGCGGCTGCGGACCGATCACATCGATCTTTTTTATCAGCATCGTGTCGACCAGAATGTTCCGATCGAGGACGTAGCCGGTGCCGTCAAAGATCTGATCGCAGAAGGCAAGGTCAAGCACTTTGGCCTCTCGGAGGCCGGAGTTCAAACCATCCGCCGTGCGCACGCAGTACAACCAGTCACCGCGGTTCAGAGCGAGTACTCACTCTTCTGGCGTGGACCCGAGGCAGAGCTTCTGCCTGCTCTTGAAGAGCTTGGCATCGGCTTCGTGCCATTCAGTCCGCTTGGTGCCGGTTTCCTTACCGGAAAGATCGACGAGAACACGAAGTTCAGCCCCAACGACTTCCGGAACAGCGTACCCCGCTTCTCACCCGAGGCGCGTAAGGCAAACATGGTTCTGGTCCATCTTGTGCAGTCCGTTGCGGAACGTAAGGGCGTCACCCCGTCGCAGGTAGCCCTTGCGTGGCTTCTTGCACAAAAGCCATGGATCGTGCCCATCCCCGGCACAACCAAGCTGGAGCGCGTCGACGAGAATCTCGGTGCAGTGAAGGTTGAGCTTACGGAAAGCGATCTCAGGGAGATTGATGAGACTGCGTCGAAGCTGAAGCTCGAAGGCGACCGCCTTCCTGAAGCAGCGCTCAAGATGACCGGCCACTAACGCCTCTCCGGCGTGTCGACAAAGGCTGCCCATCAGTCTTCTTTTTGGGCAGC